>JAZQXQ010000236.1:0-10864 GCA_045632965.1 Clostridia bacterium | reverse complement strand
GCGATTTTGTCGCGGCAGTTGATTGAAAAAGGGTCTGAATCCGAATGTACGAGCAAGCTCGTCCCTCGGCTTCAGGCCCCTTTTTCAGTTTGCTATGCAAACCCGGATGGCTTTGCCATCCGGACTGCCGCTTAGGTGCGGAGTGCGTTGGTGGCCGCCGTTTTGCTGCGGCAAAACGGGCGGCTCTCAAACTCAAATTCCTTCATTCTTCATTTTTTATTCTTCATTTTCCTTCGGCAGCAGCGTCACAATGGCGCTGTCCACGCAGTGATCCTTGATGTCCAGCACGCGCACATGCATGCCTTCCACGTCAATTTCAAACTTCGTGCCGTCCTCGGGAATTTCGCCGTAGATACCCAGCACCAGGCCGCTGAAGGTGTCAAACTCGCCTTCGTTGATTTCAATTTCCAGCGCCTCGGCCACTTCCGAAAGCGTCGCGCTGCCCAGGATCTTCCATTCGCCGTCCTTCAGCTGCCGGATTTCCTTTTCCGCGCTCTCGCCGTTTTCGTCATCCTCCAGATCGCCCACGATCTGCTCCAGGATATCCGTCATCGTCACGATGCCCCACACGCCGCCGTATTCATCCAGCACGATGGCAAAGTGCTTGCGCGCCTTTTTCATCTGGCGGAAAAGCACATCGGCATACGTGCCCTCGGATACATACAGCGCGCTCGTCACGGCATGCTTCATCACGTTCTCGCGGGATTTGTCCGAAAGGCGGAAGTAATCCTTCACATTCAGCACGCCCAGCACTTCATCCGTCGTTTCGCCGCACAGGGGAAGCAGCGTATGCTGACAATTGCGGATGGTATTTTCCCATTCCTCCATCGTCTCATCCTGCCAGAGGATGGCCATATCGGTGCGGTGGGTGGCAAAATCGCGCACGGGCAGGCGGTCAAACTCAAACACGTTCTGGATCATTTCCTGCTCTTCTTCGTCGATTTCGCCCTTTTCCGCGCTGGCGTCCACCATCATGATGATGTCTTCCTCGCTGGCGGCTTCCTCTTCCTCATTGGGGTCGATGCCAAACAGGCGCAGGATGCCGTTGGTCGAGATCGTCAGCATCCACACAACGGGCGCAAACAGGCGCGAAATGAGGCTGATCATGGAGGCCATAATCAGCGCCAGGCTCTCGGCCTTTTTCATCGCCACGCGCTTGGGCACCAGTTCGCCCAGCACCAGCGTAAAGTAGGACAGAATCAGGGTGATCACAATCACGCAGATCGTCTCCAGCGTCTTGGCGGAGATGCCCACGCCCAGGCCGATCAGCCAGTCCGTCAACTTGCCGGCAAAGTTTTCCGCTGCAAATGCGCTGCCCAGGAAGCCCGACAGCGTGATGGCTACCTGAATCGTCGCCAGAAATCTGGCCGGCTGCTCGGTGAGCTTTTGCAGGATCTTTGCGCGCTTGTCGCCCTTTTGCGCAAGCATGGCAAGGCGCGTTTCGTTAACGGACAGGATGGCAATCTCCGCGCAGGCAAAGACTGCGTTGAGGGCAATGAGAATGAACTGTACCAGCAATTGTCCCCAGATCGAACTACCCAAGAAAATCTAACTCTCCTTTTTCTTTTTAAGCACAAAAAGACATCCCTACGTGCATCTCTGCCGCAGGCATGTCTTTGTATCGATTGTCATTTACGGTGCAGTATTCGCCCGTACTGTCCCCGTCGTCCATGAGACTAAAGACTCTCCTTGTGCTTTTCCCGGTTCTTAATTGGTATATGCTGCGCACATTCTGCGCAGACTAAAAAATATTATAGCAGATTACGGGAAACTTTGCAACAATTCTTTATCAGTCCTGATGGGGCTTGTTCAGCTGGATGGGATAATGACCGCTGCCTTCCATATCGCGCAGCAGCTGCAGCGCGCGGGCGCGGCCTTCTTCGTTCATATTATGGAACGCCGCCAGCAGCAGATCGTCCTCGCCCGTGCCGGGGTTGTCATCCACCAGACGGATAAAATCATCCATGCCCATGCCCAGCGCATCCACAAGCTTCTGCAGGGACTTATAACGGGGATTATCCGTCGCGCCGGATGCAATCTTGTCAATCGTGCTCTTGGGCACGCCGCTCATCTGAGAGAGCATATCGCTGGTAACACCCTGACGCTGCATGACACTGCGGATTACTTCCAGACCCATAATAAAACCTCCAAACACTTTCGTGTTCAATATTGCTAACATTTTTATAGTATATATGAAAATGCGTCATTCGTCAACAAAATTTTCGGTTTACCTTCGATTTCCCAACCAGTTTTTACAAACTTTTCATTTTTGTTATGTCAATATTTATATGGCTCTATTATTGTATGGAATCTTTCCCGGTTTTTGAGAAAACGGTTTCTCAATTTTGCGCAGCAAAAGAGCAGCTTTTTCATTGACTTTAAAAGATTTCGTTCTTATAATGAAAATCAAACGGGCAAACCGCTTTTGCCCCGCACGAAAAAAGGAGGTTCGCCATGGAAGCCGGCAGTATTCCCTTACCACGCGGCACAGCTTATCTGCGCTGTCTGCTCCGTGCGGATCTTTTCGCCTGAGCAAAGCGCATCGCCTGTGCCTTTCTCTAATTCAGTCACGGGAGGATAGGCTCATGTCTCAGATTGATACCGCCTTCGGCACGGCCATTGCCAAGCTGTGGGAAGAAAAAAAGTATAATACCGTCCGCGATGTTCTCAGCACGCTGCAGCCCCCGCAGGCTGTGTCCGTGCTTCTTTTGCTGCCCGAAACGGCGCTGGCGCCGCTTTTCCGCCTGCTGCCCAAGGAGCTGGCGGCCGAGACCTTTGTGGAGATGGAGCCCGACCTGCAGGAAAAGCTCATCCGTTCCTTCTCCGATACCGAGCTTGCCAGCGTGCTCAACGAATTGTATGTGGACGACGCGGTGGACCTGGTAGAGGAAATGCCCGCCAACGTCGTCAAGCGCATCCTCGCCACGGCAGATCCCGAATTGCGCCGCAGCATCAACGAACTTTTGCAGTATCCCGAGGACTCCGCCGGCTCCATCATGACCACGGAGTTTGTTTCCCTGCGCCCGCACATGACGGCGGCCGATGCGCTCGCCTCCATCCGCCGCACGGGCATGGACAAGGAGACCGTCAACACCTGCTATGTCATGGACGATCGCCGGCACCTGATCGGCGTTGTCACGCTGCGGCAGATCGTTATGGCGCACGACGAGGACACCATGGAAACGCTCATGGACCGCAACGTCATTTCGGTTTCGACCCTGGAGGATCAGGAGACCGTGGCGCACATGTTCGCGCTTTACGATTATTTTGTTATCCCCGTGGTTGACAAGGAAAACCGTCTGGTCGGCATTGTCACCGTTGACGACGCCATCGACGTCATGGAAGAAGAGACGACCGAGGACGTGAGCAAGATGGCGGCTATCACGCCGGGTGACAAGCCGTACCTGAAGACCACCACCTTTGAAATCTTCAAGAGCCGCATCCCCTGGCTGATGCTGCTGATGCTCTCCTCCACCTTCACGGGGCTGATCATCACGCATTTTGAGGGCGTACTGGCGGCCTCGATTGCGCTGACGGCGGCCATCCCCATGCTGATGGGCACGGGCGGCAACAGCGGCAGTCAGTCCTCCGTTACGGTCATCCGTTCTCTGTCGCTTGACGAAGTGCAGTTTGCCGATATGTTCCGCATCTGGTGGAAGGAAATCCGCGTGGCGGTGATGTGCGGTCTGGTGCTGGCCGTTGCCGAGTTTGTAAAATTACTGCTGTTTGATCGCATTGCGCCGCTGGTGGCCGGCACGATCTGCATCACGCTCTTTGCCACGGTATGCCTGGCCAAGTTCGTCGGCTGCACGATGCCCCTGCTGGCCAAGAAGCTGGGCTTTGACCCGGCGGTGATGGCGAGCCCGTTCATTACCACGATTGTTGACGCGATGTCGCTGCTGATTTTCTGCGGCTGCGCGGGGCTGATGCTGTAAGGAACGAAGGATGCGAGGAGAGGACGAAGGAGACGTTACTTTCTTGGAGCCCAAGAAAGTAACAAAGAAGGCAGCGTCTGTTTGGAGGCTGGCTGTTTCCTTTGTCGCGGCAGTTGATTGAAAAAGGGTCTGAATCCGAATGTACGAGCAAGCTCGTCCCTCGGCTTCAGGCCCTTTTTCAGTTTGCTAAAGCAAACCCGGATGGCGTTGCCATCCTGACTGCCGCTTTGGTACGGGACGTGGGTGGCCGCCGTTTTTCTGCGGAAAAACGAGCGGGAATTCGCGCTGTGGCGCGGGACGGGGACGGGGATAACGCCGTCTGCGGACGGCTACACCTCATCACCCGCTCGTTTCGCCGAAGCGTTTCGGCGGCTCCCCCGCGGGCATCCTCCCGCAGCAGGCTGATTGCGCTTGCGCAATCGCACGCGCGAAGCGCGTAGAAAAAGGGATCCGGAAGCGGTGGGAAAGCTTGCTTTCACATCCGATTTCCGACTCCCTTTTTCGTATAGCCTGCGCCAAACTTTCACGTCCACAACGCAGCCTTTCGGGATGGGTTTGGGAAGGGGCTTTGGGCTCCAAAGCCGCCTTCCCAACGTCCCCCTCCTCACACGCTCGCCGGCAAACTTTCCGCCCAAGCAAGCACATCCGCAAGCGTTGCCGGATAAAAGCCCTCCAGCGGCAGATTCTTTTTATTGATCAGACAATCTGTCACCAGAATCACGTCCATGCCCGCCGCGCGCGCCGCGCCGTCCTCTTCCGCATCGTTGCCCACCATGATGCATTCTTCGGGCTTCACATGCAGCTTTTCGCATACTTCAAGGTAATAATTGGGGTTGGGCTTGGCGGTGTGGAAATCGTCAAAGGTAGTAACCAGCGGAAAATCATACTTATCAAGCCCCGCCCAGCGAACGCGCGACTGCGCAGCGATGGCAGGGTACAGCGGGCTTGTGGCGATCACCACGGTGTAGCCCTTCTTCTGCAGCGTGTCTACGATCTTCGCCGCCAGCTCGGTGGGCTGACAGGCGTCAAGGCAGCGCTGATACAGCGTCTGATAAAAGCTGTCAAAATCCTTTTCGCCCGCATAATAATCCCTGCCGGTGCGCGCGGTAAACACCTCGGCAAACACCTCGCGGTTGGTCTTGGGGCCGTTGTTTTTCATCATGGCGATGATGCCCTCCCACAGCATTTTGTGGATAACTTCGGGCGCAAGATCCTGCATTTTCTCCGCCAGGCCGCCAAAGTACAATTGGATATACCGCTCCATATCCATGGGCAAAAGCGTTCCGTCCAGATCAAACAGGATATTTTGGCGCGCAGGGCATAAAAGCTGAACCATAATAAAACCTCGCTTTGATACAATCACTTGCTGTATTATACCATACCGCCGCCTGCCCTGTCAGCCCGCAATGTAAAATACGCCGTTTTTTGCGCTTTCCGGTTGCCAAGGCGCGGCGAAACGGGTATAATCTACCATGAAAAAATATCGGATGGGAGCCGCTAACATGCTCAAGAGAATCATCGCATGGATCTGCCTTGTGTGCCTGACGACCGCGCTTTTGCCCGCCTTTGCGGAAGAAGAGGCGCAGTCCTTCTTCGCCTATTTTGAGGATGCGCGCTGGATGCGTACCGAGCCCAAGGCCAACACGCCCACCGTGGTCAATGTGCCCAAGCGCTCGGTGCTCAAATTAACGCCCGTCAACGATAAATACGCCCACGCCGTCTACCGCGGACAGGAGGGCTATATCTACATGAAGGATTACAAGGCGATCGACTATACCGATCCCTTCAGCGAAGAGGCCGTCACGGTGGAAGGCTTCTTCGGCGCGCCGGTGTACATGCGCGCCGAGCCCCTCAAAAACGCCTCCGCCATGGAGCTTTTGCCCACCGACGTACGCTTTAAAATCACCTTCGTCACCGATACCTACGCCTACATCACCTATAACGGCGAGGGCGGCTATGTGTTCATCGAGGATTTTGTGCAGATGGACTACCAAAAGGGCGAGGCTGCGCCCTATGTCGCCTTCTCCTATGATCCCGTGCCGGCGTATGATTCGCCCTACTTCGGCGCGGTGGAAATAACGCAGATCGCCCCCTACACGCCCGTCACCGTGCACGGCTTTGACGGCGATCATCTTATGATCACCGTCAGCGACCAGACGCTGTATGTGGAAAGCAGCGATATGACGCAGCTCGCCGCGGACTTTGACGTGGAGGACTTTGCCGCCAAAATCACCGCCAAGACCGATATTTACGAATACCCTCTGCAAAACGCGCAGGTGCTTGGCTCCGTCAACAAGAATGCCGACGTCACCGTGCTTTCCTATCAGGGCGAATATGCCCGCGTGACGGATGGCGCGATCACGGGCTATCTCAATTACAAGCAGCTCAAATCCAGCGAAAAAACCGAGGACGCCCTCAAAGCACTTTCGGAATATGTGGAAAACATCGAAGCGCAGAAGTTCCTGAACGTCGCGCTGACCATGATGGAAGAAAATAACCCCATCCTGCTGATGTACAATGAAAACTGCGGCGGCAATGTAGCGGCGCGCTACCAGTACGGCGTTCCCTATCTCTTCGCCGGCGCGAGAGAATCCTCTATTCTTAAAATCCGCTACGCCTCGCAGAATTCCAATTATTATTTCACCGACAAGCGATATCTGGGCGGCTTTGACTGCATCGGCTTTGCCCGCTGGCTGCACAATCAGGTGGGCATGAAAAAGCTCCCCGCCATCAGCGAAATGCCCGAGCAGAATAAAAAATACCTCGTGAACGTAAAGGGCAAATCCATGCCCGAATGGTCGGAGGAAATGAAGGTGGGCGACGCCATCGGCATGGCCTACAAGGGCGGCGGCTATCATGTGATGATCTACATCGGCACGCTGCGCGACTTTGGCTACACCGCGGAAACGCTGGGCGACGCGCTTTCTCCCTACATCGATTATCCCTTGGTCATCCACTGCGGCATGAACAATTATCACACCGCATGGTATGAGCAATACCTCAAGGACAACGGCATCACCGGCGTTGTGCCCCCGGACGGCGGCGTGACGATCTCCATCCTCGGCGTGCCGTATGATGACTGCCCCTACACCGAAACCATGTGGGAAGGCACCAAGAATGTAAAAACCTTCTACTGGTTTGATCTGGAGGGCTATAACCTCACCAGCATTGACCCCACCTATTCCGGCATCCGCTGGTATTCTGTCTATCGCAATACGGAAAAATAATAAGATAGCGCCGCGCAAAGCGCGTCACCCCCTACTTTGATAAAAGGACTGACTTTTTTGATGTACGACATCATCATCATCGGCGCGGGCCACGCCGGCTGCGAAGCCGCCCTCGCCTGCGCGCGCATGGGCATGAAAACGCTGCTTTTCACCCTCAATCTCGACGCCATCGCCCTCATGGCCTGCAATCCCGCCATCGGCGGCACGGGCAAGGGCCATCTGGTGCGCGAGGTGGACGCCCTCGGCGGCGAAATGGGCCTTGCCATCGACGATACCTCCCTGCAAAACCGCATGCTCAACGCCAGCAAAGGCCCGGCGGTGCACTCGCTGCGCGCGCAGGCCGACAAACGCGAATACCAGAAGCGCATGAAGCGCGCGCTCTTCACGCAGGAAAACCTCACCGTGCGTCAGGGCGAAGTGGTGAAGATCGAAACGCAAAACGGCCATGTTTCCGGCGTTGTCACGCTCACGGGCGATCACATTCCCTGCCGCGCCGCCATCGTCTGCACGGGCGTATATTTGAAGGGCCGCATCTTCATCGGCGAAGCACAGTGGGACGGCGGCCCGCAGGGTCTGCTACCCGCCAACGGGCTGACTGAGAGCCTGATCGACTTTGGCTTTTCCATCCGCCGTTTCAAGACCGGCACGCCCGCGCGCGTGGACGGCCGCACGATCGATTTTTCCCGCCTTGAAATCCAGCAGGGCGACGAACCGCCCATGCCGTTTTCCTTCATGACGGATCACGCGGTGCACAACCGCATGCCCTGCTATCTGACCTACACCAACGAAAAAACGCACGAAATCATCCTGCGCAATCTTGACCGCGCGCCCATGTTCAACGGCGCCATCACCTCGCAGGGGCCGCGCTACTGTCCCTCAATCGAAAGCAAGATCGTGCGTTTTGCCGATAAGCCCCGCCACCAGCTGTTCCTCGAGCCCGAGGGCCTCAACGACGAGGAATGGTATGTGCAGGGCATGTCCTCCTCGCTGCCCGAGGATGTGCAGTGGGAAATGTACCGCACCATCCCCGGCCTTGAAAACTGCATCCTCACCCGCCTTGCCTACGCCATCGAGTACGACTGCATCGACCCCACGCAGCTGAGCCAGTCGCTCTCCGCTTTGAACGTCCCCGGCCTGTATCTCGCCGGGCAGGTCAACGGCACCTCGGGCTATGAGGAGGCCGCGGCGCAGGGCATCCTTGCGGGCATCAACGCCGTGCAGTATCTGCGCGGGGAGGAGCCCTTCATCATCACCCGCGATCAGGCGTACATCGGCGTAATGGTGGACGATCTGACCACCAAGGGCACCGACGAACCCTACCGCATGATGACCAGCCGCGCGGAGCACAGGCTGTTCCTGCGTCAGGACAACGCCGATCTTCGCCTCACCGAACGCGCGTTTAAGATCGGCCTTGCATCGCCCGAGCGCTACGAGCGCATGCTGCGCAAAAAGAACGAAACCGAGGAAATCCTCTCGCTCATGAAGCCGCATCTGCGCGCGCAATACCTGCGCGGCGATAAGCAGCTGACCGAAATCCTCGAAAATCCCGCGCAGTACGCGCCGGACTCGCTCTCGCAGGCAGCGCTGCAGATCAAGTACGCGGGCTACCTTGAAAAAGAGGAGGCGGCCATCCGCCGCGCCCGCGCCATGGAAGAAACGCTGCTGCCCGATTCTGTTCCCTACATGGACATCACGGGCCTTCGCATGGAAGCGCGCCAGAAGCTGGACGCGCAAAAGCCGCGCTCGCTGGCGCAGGCCTCGCGCATCCCGGGCGTCTCCCCGGCGGATATCGCGGTTTTGATGGTCTGGCTGAAAAAAGCAAATCAATAAAAAAGAACCTGCCTTGCGGCAGGTTCCTTTTTGTTACTGTACGTTCAGATCAATCGTCACCGCGCGGTCAAAATCCAGCACCCAGCAGTCCACCACGTTGTCGGGTTTTTCAACGCTTGCGTCATAATTGGGCGAGGATTCCACCCAGCTGTCGTTGTATTCAATGACGGGCGCCAGCTGCACGCTTTCGGGAATATCGCCGGTGAAGGGCTGGAAAATCAGCGTAAATTCCACCGATTCGCCGTCGTCACTCCACAGCAGACCACTGGTGAACACGCGGCCGGTCGCCTTGTCAACCATCTGCAGGCCGTTGCGCAGGATATTTTTGACGGCGGTGTATTCGCCCGCAATCACACCCTCGGCTTCGCCGCCCGCCTGCGTAAATCCAAAGGAAGTGAAGGTGATCTTCGCGCCGTTCATGTCGTATTCCATCTGCGCAGGCACGCCGTGGGGCACGGCGGTCTTGTCAAGCGTCACGGGAACAGTCAGCGTGAACGCGTCGATCTTCTCCGCCCAGCCAAGCTCCTTGTATACATCCTTGTAGATTTCGCTGCTCACGTCCTTGCCCGTGGTCTGGCGGTCGTATTCACGGGGACGGAAAAGCTCCAGCTCGCACAGGCCCCTTGCATCCGTCACCAGCGTCTGCCGCGTTTCGGTGGTATTGTAGCCCTCATAGTTTTTGTAGTCAATCAGCTTGGGAGCGATCAGCGGCTGCCACACAGCCACCTCCACCGTCAGCACCATCGCGCCCTCGGGGAAATTCTGATAGCCCATGAACTTGCCGTTTTCATCGTATTGGAGCAGCCATTCGCCCTTGTTGTAGAAGGTGTAGCTCTGGGGCAGCTTTACGCCCTCGGCCTCGCCGCCCAGCAGCATGCCGCCGTAGCCTGCGCCCTCGGTGAGGATGTTGGTACCCATGACGTATTCGCCGTTGAGCCTTACGCCATCGATGGTGTACAAAAGCGTCTTGTCCGTGGGATTTTCAACGGTGACGGTGGTATGCAGGCTCGTGCCGTCGTAGAGAATCTCTTCCACCTTCACCTTGCCAAGCTCGGTGGATGCGGTTTCTTTGGGCGTTATAATTTCTTTCACCATGCTTTCGGGGGCCTTTTCCTCGCCGCCCCACAACGTGTCGATAATGCCGCCGCCCACCAGCGCAAAGCCTACCGACAGCGTCACAATCATCATAGCCAGTGCCAATGCCAGCGATACGGAAAATCTTTTCACTTCTTTTTCTCCTTCCTCTGCGGCGATGATCCGCTGCGCGAGGAAGGGATCGCCCTTCAGGGCGGAAAGCCGGTTGTCCACCGCGCGTTTGATTTTGTTGTCAGTCATCGATATCCCTCCCTTCCAGAAGATTCCGCAGCCTTTCGCGTGCGCGCTTGAGCCTTCCGGATACGCTTGATTGCCGGATGCCCAGCGAATCTGCCACTTCCTTGGTGTTCATGCCTTGATAATAGTAAAGCAGGATCACTTCCCGCAGCCTGACAGGCAATTGCATCACAGCGGCCACCACTTTTTCATCCCCTTCGTCGCAGGGCGCGACGGACTCCGGCAGCTCCTCCGGGGTAAATCTTCTTTCCATAAAGCGCAGCCAGCCCGAGCGGTTGATATCGTGGCAGGTGTTGATGGCGATTTTCATCAGCCAGGTTTTTTCGCTGCTGTCGCCGCGGAAGGAATCCATACTGCGCCAGGCCTTGATAAAGGTCTCCTGCACAGCGTCCTCGGCCAGCGACCGATCGCGCAGATAGAGGTAACACATGCGAAGAAGCGCTGTCTGGTATGTCTCCACCATCTGCTCAAATGCCTGATTGCGACTTTGAGCTAAGTTTGGGCCCTCAACAAAGCTCATTCGCTTCACCTCCTTTACAC
>JAZQXQ010000235.1:0-8715 GCA_045632965.1 Clostridia bacterium | reverse complement strand
GAAAACCACCACGCAATACACTGCCAGCAAAGCAACCAGCATACGCATTGCCTTGGTTTTACCGCCGCCGCGCGTGCGGCGCAGCAGCTTATCTCCCAGATCCTTCAGCCGCAGCACAATCAGCGCCTTAATCATTTTTCTTCCTCCACCAGCTCCAGGAACACATTTTCAAGCGAGGTATCGCCGCGCACTGTTTCGGTGTCGCCTGCAATCACCAGTTTGCCGTCCCGAATGATGGCAATCTTGTCGCATAGCTTTTCGGCCACCTCCAGCACATGCGTAGAAAAGAAAATCGCCCCGCCCTGACCGCACATCTCGCGCATGATTTCCTTCAGCGTATGCGCCGCCTTGGGGTCAAGGCCCACAAACGGCTCATCCATGATCAAAAGCTTGGGCGCATGAATCAGCGCCGAAATGACCGCCAGCTTTTGCTTCATGCCGTGGGAATACGCCTGCAGCTTCGTCGCCAGGTCTTCATAAATCCCCAGTTCCTTGGCGTAGCGCTCAATGCGCGCCGCGCGGTCATCCGCCGACACACCATACACGTCCGCCACAAAATTGAGATACTGAATGCCCGTCAAAAACTCATACAGATCGGGATTATCGGGAATGTAAGCAATCTTCTGCTTGCAGACGATGGGATCATCCTTGACCGACACGCCGTCCACATAGATTTTACCCTTGTCAAATTGCAGTATGCCGCAGCAGGCCTTCAGCGTGGTCGTTTTGCCGGCGCCGTTATGGCCGATAAAGCCCACAATCTCGCCGGGCTGAATATGCAGCGACAGATCATCCACTGCTTTTTTGTCGCCGTACGTCTTGGTCAGATTCAGAATTTTCAGCATCTTTTCCTCTCCCCCTTTACGAAGCTATTGTATGATCAATCGGCATATATTTCAAGCCCCGGCGGCTCAACCATACATTTTTCCGTCTGAATTGTCATGCAATAATTCTCCTTGTCAGGCAATGCAAATTCAAGTATAATGATATGTGCATGATTTTTTCACCGGAGGTTTCCCATGCGCAGAAACAATCGCTTCAATGTCCAGCGCACGGCGCTGTGCGGCTTGCTGACCGCCATGATGCTGGTGCTTGGTTTTATCGAAAGCATGATCCCCGTGGCTGCGGGCGTCCCCGGCATCAAATTGGGGCTGAGCAACGGCGTGCTGATCTTTGCATTGTACATGCTCGATGCACCCACTGCGTTTGTATTGATGATTGTCAAGGTCGTGCTTTCCGGCCTTATGTTCGGCGGCGTATCCGCCATGCTGTATGCCATGGCCGGCGGCGTGCTGAGCATGCTCACCATGATACTGCTCAAGCGCTTCCATTTCCACATGGTGGTCATCAGCATGTTCGGCGCGGTGATGCACAATGTCGGCCAGGTCGTTATGGCCATGCTGGTATTGCAAACGCCCAAGCTCATGTACTACCTGGCCATCCTCATGCTCGTGGGTCTATTTATGGGCGCCGTCACAGGCATTGCCGCCAAGGCCACCATCAGCCACATCAAAAAGCTGCGCAAATAACAATATACGCAAAAAGGACAAGGCTTTGTGCCCTGTCCTTTCAATTTGTCGAAAAGAGTTTTCGACAAATTGCGCATAAAAGCCAGCTAAAGCCGACTTTTATGCGATGCATCATTTTCCTGTTCGGCTTTGCCTCACGGCCGGAAAATGATATAGGAAGCAGTATTTCAACTGCTCCTCGCGGCGTACACGCCGCCGCTGCGGATTTAAAATGAAGGGCTTGCCGCCCTTCATTGCATCCCGCCGAGTTAGTTTTGAGTTTTATAGCAGACAAAAAAGACAAGGCTTTATGCCCTGTCCTTTTTTGTTACAGTTTTTTCTGCCGCAATATGCCCCGGTACGGCCCGTCCTCGCATGTGCCGCAGGGCATGAATCCCTGCTTTTCGTAATAGCGGGACAACGCCTCGTTATCCGCCGCCGAATCCAGCCTGAGATACATTTTTCCAAGACCTCTTGCGTATTCTTCCGCCTTGTGCAAAAGATACGCACCCGCGCCCGGATTTCCCGGTTTGGACGCAAAGCTGTGGATATACAGCGCCGGCACCTTGTCCTCCCAGCACTCGTCTTCTTCAATGAATCGCGCCGCGCAGATAATTTCGCCCGCTTCATTGATCAGCCCGTAGCCTTCGCCCCGGCTCAGCGCCTCTTCATAATGGCTCAGCGGATACGCCTTATCATAGTGCGTCACGTTCCACTGCCGGATGCCGTTTTCATCCATCCAGCGGATGCGCTGCACAATCAGATCAAACATCCCGGGCGCATCCTTTTTTGTCAGTTGTTTCAACACATACTGCTGCATTTTTACGCTTTCTTCTTTCTGTTTTTCAATCCCGCCATCATCAGCAGCGGGAAAAACACGGCCCCAAGCAGGCCAAGGCGCAGATTATCTTGAAGCGCACCCGACACAAAGCCCACCAGCGCAGGGCCGGCCGAGCAGCCCACGTCGCCGCACAGCGCCAATATGGCAAACATCGCCGTGCCGCCGCGCGGGCAGGCTTCCTGCGCCAGCGACAGCGTGCCCGGCCACATGGCTGCCACAGCAAAGCCGCACAGGCCAAAGCCCAGCAGCGCAATCATCGCATTTGGCACCAGCGAAGCAATTAGATAGCTCACAGCGCACAACGCCGCGCAGATCAAAAGATATCTGCGCAAATCGACCCTGTCACTCAGTTTGTACTGCACAACGCGGCCGATGCCCATCAGCAGCGCAAAAAAGCACGGCCCCGCCAGATCGCCCATGGCTTTGCTGATCTTCAGCCCACTTTCGGCAAAGGCAGACGCCCACTGCGCCATGGAAAGCTCCGTCGCCCCGGCGCACAGCATCAGCAGCATCAATAGATAAAATACGCCCGTGCGCAAAAGCTCGCTTAGCTTCAGACTCTCCCCCTCCGCCACCAAAGGCGCAATGGGCACACGCGCAAACTGCACCGCATTGACCGCAGGAATCACCGCCCACATGCAGGCAATGATCCGCCAGGAGGAAATGCCGAAAATACCAAACAGCGCCGTGCTGACCAATATCACCAGCACCGAGCCCCAGCAATAAAAGGAATGCAAAAGGCTCATCGCCGCAGCCTTATGCTTGGAGGGACAAGCCTCCACAATCGGGCTGATCAGCACTTCGTTCAGTCCGCCGCCAATGGCGTAGGTCATCGTCGCAAGCACCACGCCCCAATACGCATTTGGCAGCACATAGGGCAGAATACTCAGCAGCACAAAGCCCGCTGCTGAAAACACCTGCGCCGTCACAATCATCTTCCGGTAACCGATTTTGTCAGCGTAGTGCACGGAAAAAGCATCCACCAGCAGCTGCGTGCCAAAGTTCACGCTCACCAGCAGGCCGATTTCTTCCAGCGAAAAGCCAAATTCCTGACGGAAGGTTAGAAACAGCAGCGGCGCAAAATTGCTGATGATCGCCTGCGTCGCACTGCCGGTATAGCAGCAAAGGATGGTCTGGCGATACGGATCATGTTTTCTCATGCGCCGTATGTCTTGGCAAGCTCCGCGATGATCTTTTCCATCTCGGCCCACTTCGTTTCCATATCCGCCACCAGCTTAAACTGCGTGCGGCAGCGATCAACATTCTGTCCCTCGTAATGCGTGGCAAAATACGTATCGCCCTGCAGATAGTCCGTCAGGAAGCGGATGCCACATTCCAGCGTAATGATCTTCGCGCCCAGAGGCAGCGTTTCGATTTCCTTGTCCTTCAGGCTCTTTCCACAGGCCTCAAGAAAGCCGCGGGAAAACGCCGCAAACAGCTCCAGCGACATCTGAACCTTATCCAGGTCCTTTTCGTCCTCGGCCGCCGTGCTCGCGCCAAAGCGGATGGCGTCGCCAAAGTCGTTGGCCGCAAGGCCTGGCATCACAGTA
Source organism: Clostridia bacterium (assembly GCA_045632965.1). Taxonomy (GTDB): domain Bacteria; phylum Bacillota; class Clostridia; order Christensenellales; family Aristaeellaceae; genus SFMI01. Next base: position 4,816 of record JAZQXQ010000235.1, on the reverse strand, counting down.
TCCAGGTCAATCACACAAAGAGGCGTACGCGTCGCCGCATCCAGCAATACGTTGTTGAGCTTGGTATCGTTGTGCGTCACGCGCAGCGGCAGTTTGCCTTCGGAAAGCAGGCGCATCAGTGTGCCGGCTTCCTCTTCTCGCGCCATGGCAAAGTCCACCTCGGCCTGCACGTCCTTCAGTCTTCCGCACACATCCGCCTTCACCGCCTGCTTGAAGGCTTCATAGCGCGCAGGCGTATCATGGAAATGCGGAATCGTTTCATGCAGCGTATCCGCCGGGAAATCGCTCAACTGCATCTGGAACTGGCCAAAGCCCACGCCGCTCTGATAGAAATCCTCCGCCGTCTCTGCAGCATCCAGGCTCAGGCTTCCCTGCACAAATTCATACACGCGCCAGTATTCGCCGTTGTCATCCACGTAGTAAGCGGCGTAATTTTTCGTTCTGTCGACTTTGAGCACGCGCCGGGGATCTTCCAGCTGCTCAAACAGATAATCCGTCACAGCGCAGATATTCCCCATCAGCTGGTCGACGTTCTTGAAGATATGATGATTGATTTTCTGCAATACATAATCACCCTGCTGATCGGTGAGCAGGCGGAACGTGCTGTTGATATGCCCGCTTCCGCAGGGCTTAACGGATACAACATTGCCGTTGAGTGCAAACGCATTGATAATCTTTTCCATTGGTACAGCCTCCTTGTCACATGCAGTTTACCATTGCGCGATCGTTTTCGCAATAGCTATTGCAAAAAAGAAGGGATGCAGTTTGGAGGACCTGCATCCCTTCAAATGGGTTTTATTTTGTTTCGGACGAGCAGCTGCCGCACTTGCCGCTGCAGCAGGAGCACGCATGTTTTTCCTTGCCGCAGGAAGCGCCGTCGGGACAGCCGATGCACTTTCTGCCGCTCTTCTTGGCCTTGTAGATGTAGGCGATTGCACCACCAAGAATGGCGACCAGAATCACCGTTACAATAACCGTTTCCATATTGATTACTTACCGTTCAGAGCGTATTCCGCCTTGACTTTCTTATCAGCATTGATGCACAGGCGGGCAACGTAGGCAGCCATGCAGGCCACCGCGATACCGCCGATGACAGCAGCAGGGATGCTAAGCGTTTTGGGCGCGGTAATCAGCGTACCCACGGTATACACCACATAGCCCAGCGTGTAACCCACGCCCAGCTGCAGCGCGATGCCGCCCCAGAACCACTTCTTGTCCTTGATTTCGGAGTTCATCGCGCCCAGCGCCGCAAAGCAGGGAGGCGTAAAGAGATTGAACATCAGATACGCCAGCGCAGCCACCTTGGTGATGCCAAAGATCGCGGCCACCTCGGCGCCGGCGCCTTCCATCAGCGCCAGCTCGTCGGTATCAATCAGGTTGGAGATGCCAAAGCACACAGCCAGGGTGCCAACGACATTTTCCTTGGCGATAAAGCCGGTTACGGCCGCCGCCGCCAGCTGCCAGGCCTTGATGCCGATCACGGGCAGCAGAATGACAGCAATGGGGCTGGCGATGGTCGCCAGGATGGAGGTGCTTTCAGCGCCCTCTTCCACCAGCGCAAAGCTCCAGTTGAAGGACTGCATGATGTACACCACAGCGTTGCACACCAGAATGATGGTACCGGCCTTGACAATGTAGGCCCAGCCGCGGCTGAGCATATCCATGCAGGCGCGCTTCAGGGAGGGAAGCTTATATTCGGGCAGCTCGATGATGAAGAAGGACTTGCGGTTCTTGTAGCCGGCAATCTTGTTCACCAGCAGCGCGCAGGCGAGGATCAGCACGATGCCAACAAAATACATCAGCGTGCCCACCCAGCTGGCATCAGCAAAGAAAGCGCCGGCAAACAGGGCGATGACGGGCAGCTTGGCGCCGCAGGGCATAAAGGGCGTCAGCATGGCGGTGGCATTGCGCTCGCGCTCATTGCGGATGGTGCGGGCAGCCATAACGCCGGGGATGGCGCAGCCGGTGCCGACGATGAAGGGAATCACCGATTTGCCGTTGAGGCCCACCTTCTTGAAGATGGGATCCAGCACAACCGTCGCGCGGGCCATGTAGCCGCAATCCTCCAGCAGGGAGATGAGGAAATACATCACCATTACCAGCGGCAGGAAGCCGATCACGGCGCTTACGCCGCCGATGATGCCTTCGGTCAGCAGCGCAACCAGGAAGGCATTGCCGCCTTCAAGCGCACCGGCCACCCATTCCTTAAAGGAGTCGATCAGTCCAACCATCCAGTCGGCGATCCAGGGGCCTACCCACGCCTGGGAAATCTGGAACACCAGGAACATAACCGCAGCAAAGATCACAAGGCCGCCCACGGGATTGGTCAGCACAGCGTCGATTGCATCCTGAGAATTCTTATTGCGGGTCAACACTTTGCGGGTTTCCACTTCGGCAACAACCTTATTGACAAAAGCGAATCTCTTGCGGTCAGCCGCTTCCACAGCCGCCTTGTCCGTCAGATCAACATCCCCCTGCACATAGGGCGCCTTCTGGCTCTTGCCCTCGAGCGCGGCAGCCGCCTTGACCACATCGGCAAGGCCTTCGCCGATGGTAGAGGCCGTTTCAACAACGGGGCAGCCCAGCTTTTCGGAGAGCTTCTTTACGTCAATCTTGTTTTCCTTCTTGTGGTTGACGTCGGTCTTATTCAGCGCCACAACCATGGGAACGCCCAGCTCCAGCAGCTGCGTGGTAAAGAACAGGCTGCGGCTCAGGTTGGTCGCGTCCACGATGTTGATGATCACGTCGGGATTTTCGTTTTTGACATACGCGCTGGTGATGCTCTCTTCAGAGGTGAAGGGCGACATCGAATACGCGCCGGGCAGGTCTACCGCAATCAGCTCCTGACCCGCAGCATACGCTTTCTTGATCAGCGCTTCCTTCTTGTCGATGGTCACGCCCGCCCAGTTGCCAACCTTTTCATTACGGCCGGTCAGGGCATTGTACATGGTCGTCTTACCGCTGTTGGGATTGCCCGCAAAAGCAATTCTCATTGGGGTTTGCCTCCTCTTTCGCTTGGAAAAAAATTTTGAACAGGCTTTGCCTGTGGATCCGCATTCTTCGTGTTAGATATGTCTAACCATTGTGCAAAAAACATTAGCGGGGCGCACTTTGCCTGAGCCGGATCAAACAATAATGGCTTCCGCTAACTGGCTGTCAATGTTGTATCTGCCGTCCTTGATGGACACCGTGCAGCTTCTCTTCCGGCGGGCGACAACCGTGATGGGCTCACCGCTGTAGCATCCCAGAGAGAACAGAAAAGAATTCAGGTCCTCATCATCCGTTTCAATCTGCTTGATGATGTACTCCTTGCCCTCTTCCGCCATTGTCAGGTTCATAACTTCCTCCGGCACTCAGCACATAAGCTGAGAAATTTTCGGTGTTAGTTCAATTTAACTAACCGGTATTTATATTAGCGTCAACGGCAGCATTTGTCAATACCCCTGCGTAAATTTTTGTAAATAAATGCACCGAAAAAAAGAAAACCCGCCGCTGCATTTTGCTGCAGCCGACAGGCTTTTCTCTGCGTTACACAGGTTACACAGTCATTACGATGTATGTAACTGTTTTTTCTGCTTATTGCTCCATCTGACGGCCGACAATTCCCGCCGTCGTTTCCGCCACTTTCACCTCAATATCCCCCATTCTGGCGCCCTGTTCGCGCGAAAGCAGCAGCACAGCGCCAATCGCTTCGCCGTCGGCAATAATGGGCGACACCACCTGCGCCGTGTAACCGGTATTATCTTCCTCATTGGTCACCGACATCATCCTGCCGCCGGCCATACGGCTGTATGTCTGTGTCTGGCGGCTGGCAATCACCTGCTCCAGATCATGACTGATCGGCTTATCCCACAGTTCCTTTTTATTCACGCCGCTGGCCGCCACCACCTGATCGCGGTCCACAATACAGGCAATATGCCCCGTGGATCTGAAAATGGATTCCGTATAATCGCGGGCAAACGAAGCCATCTCGCCAATAGGCGAATACTTCTTCAAAATCACCTCTCCGTCACGGTCAGTATAAATCTCCAGCGGGTCGCCCTCGCGGATGCGCAGTGTTCTTCTGATCTCTTTGGGAATCACGACTCTTCCAAGCTCGTCAATGCGGCGCACGATGCCGGTTGCTTTCATGGAATTGCACTCCTTTTTCTTTCAGATGCTTTCGTATTGTCTGCCGAAACCGGCAAATTATGCGAAGAAATCGCGATCGTTTGCGCTTTCCTTCTCGCAGGCTCTGTGCTATAATGAATTGTTCTTCCAAATTTTTCAATACAAAGGAGCTGTATTATGAACACCGCCAAATGGGTCGCCGTATGGGGTTCCGCCCCGTCCTACACCGCTCCCTCCCCCTGCCGCTACGCCAAGGATATGACGCTGCGCTACAATCTGCGCGCCATGCTCAGCGGCACAAGCATCCGTTTGCATCTCAACAATCTTTACGGCAAGGAAAATGCCGTCATTACGCGCATGTTCGTCGGCGCGCAGGGCAAGGAAATCCTGCCCGTCACCTTCGGCGGCGATACCGCCTGCCGTCTTGACGCCGGCGCGCAGGTGGTCAGCGATGAAATCGCCTTCCCCCTCACCCGCGGCGAGGATTACTTTGTCAGCTTCTACCTTGCCGATATGACGCCCCTGCACTGCGGCACCAACGACACCGGCCCGCTTTGCCGCTTCCAGTATGCCGAGGGCGATCACGCGCAGGAAGATGTGCTGCCCGAATTCCACACCACCACCACCGAGACCGCCTTCTTCCTTGATACCATCGATGTGCTGACGGATGATCCCGATGCTCATGCGCTGGTTTGCTTTGGCGACA
>JAZQXQ010000234.1:0-2407 GCA_045632965.1 Clostridia bacterium | reverse complement strand
TCTCTCTTTTTCTGTCGGAAAAACGGTGGGATGCTGCCGGTTGTGCTGTTATTCTTCGTCCAGAATGTCAAGCTCGTCCAGAATTTCGCTGTCGTCTTCAAAGTTGGTCTTGACCACTTCGATGAGCGATTCCATCAGATCTTCATCGACGGGCTCGAACTCTTCGATCTCCTCGCCGTCCTCATCGGTGGTTTCCACCACGCGCATGACAAAGAAGGTGGTATCCTCAATGTCCTGGGCGGGCTCGTCGCAGTCGTCGCTGAGCAGCACATATTCTTCGCCGTTGTAGTAGAAATAGCGGTTGACACGCAGCAAGAGGCGGTTGCCGTCCTCGTCGATGCCTTCCACGATATCGATGCGTTCTTCTTCAGACATGGTGATTACTCCTTTCAATTAAGCCTCATAGGGCTCAAGGGGATCTGCTTTGATGCAGTCGGTGCGGATCTGCATGTTCTGCGCGGGCGCAACAAAGCGCACGGCGTTGCGGATGACGGTTTTGATGTTTTCATCCTGGGTGTACTGGGGGAAGGTTTCGTGGCCGGGCTGGAAGTAGAACACCTTGCCGTGGCCGCGGCGCCAGACGCAGCCGCTGCGGAATACTTCGCCGGTGGGGAACCAGCCCAGCATCAGCAATTCATCGGGCGTGGGAATATCAAAGCGCTCGCCGTACATTTCTTCGTGTTCGATGACGAAATGCAGCGGCAGGCCCTGGCAGATAGGATGCGCGGGATCGATCACGGCAATGCGCTCATGCTCGCCGATTTCGTGCCAGCGCAGCGAGCAGGTGGTGCCCATCAGGCGCTTGAAGATCTTGCTGTTGTGCGCAGAGTGCAGGCAGATGATGCCCATGCCCTCCATCACGCGCTTGTATACGCGGTCAACCACTTCGTCGGGCACCAGGCCGTGGCGCATGTGGCCCCACCAGATGATAACATCGGTGTTATCCAGCACCTTCTGGGTGAGGCCGACTTCTTCATCATCGAGCGTGGCGGTGTGCACGATCACATCATCGCACTCCAGCATGCGCTTGAGCGCCATGTGAATGCCGTCGGGATATATCGCCTTGACGCGCTCGTCTGTTTTTTCATGAGCAAACTCATTCCATACCGTTACACGGATAGCCATATAAAAGCCTCCTTGACTTGATGGCTATATTATACCAAACTCTTTGGGGAATTACCATATATTTTCGTTCATCAAGCGCTTTTCGTCACAAATTTAGCGCGTTTTAATCCGCTTCTAACCAGCAGTGCATGGTTTTGTCATTGAAAAACGGGCGACGATCGTTTATAATATATACCATCATCAATCAGGAAAGGGGCGAACCGTGATGGAGGAAATCCGTTTGGGCGATCAGATCCAGACGCGCAAGAAGCATCCCTGCGGCAGCGACGAATGGACTGTCATCCGCGTGGGCGCTGATATCAAGATCCGCTGTCACGGCTGCGGGCGCATTGTGATGCTTGACCGGCAGGATTTTCTGCGCCGCCGCAAGCGGCTGATCGCGCAGGGCCCTGAAACGATAGAAGCTAAAGGAGAAAATGCATGATGAGCACCGAACCCGAAAAGAAAGTAACCGTGCCGGAGGAAATTGTGCCCGCCAAAGCGGTTGAAAACGCGAAAAAGGGCAAGCAGGAAAAAGAAAAAAAGACCCTGAAGGAAGAAATCCTCAGCTGGATTTATACCCTGCTGGCTGCGCTGGTGATCGTTACCGTCATCCGCACGTTCATTTTTGAGCCCATCCGCGTGGACGGCGAAAGCATGCAGAATACGCTCATGGACGGCACCGTTGTGCTGGCGACCAAGCCGGAATACTGGTCGGGCAATTATGAGCGCGGCGATATCATCATCTGCCGCTATCCCAACCGCAATCAGGAAAACGGCTTCAATCTGGGCGGCTCTTTTGAACTGACGCTGACCAACCACACGCTCTTTGTCAAGCGTTTGCTGGCTCTCCCCGGCGATACGGTGGAATTCCGCCAGGGCGTTTTCTACCTCAACGGCGAACAGGTGGATGAATCGCACATCGATGTGTGCATCCCCTACACCAGAAACTTTGGTCCCTACAAGCTGGGCGCGGATGAATATTTCGTCGTGGGCGACAACCGCGGCAACTCTAACGACTCCCGCTCCGTCGGCCCCATCAGCGAGGATATGATCGTGGGTCACGTCAGCTTTGTGATCTGGCCTTTGAGCGATTTTGGCAAGGTGGAATAAGCGTTTTTTCCGCGGGGCGGCGCATGACCGTCCCGCTTTTTTCATACGATAGCGCCAAGGAGGAAAGAATATGGCCTTTGAACAGTTGAAGCCCGGCACGCTTTTGTGCCCTGTGCCGGCGGTGATGGTTTCCTGCGCGTCGGAGCGCGAGCGCCCCAACATCATCACCATCGCCTGGGCGGGCACGGTG
>JAZQXQ010000233.1:0-2441 GCA_045632965.1 Clostridia bacterium | reverse complement strand
ACAACGGGCGCAGGAACGGGTGTGGCGGTTATGACAGGTGCGGGAACGGGCGTGGCGGTTACGACGGGCGCAGGAACTTGCGGCTGGGCGGGCTCTTCACCGGCGCGCAGCGCGATAATTTCCTTTTCCAGCGCTTCGATCTGCGCCTTGAGCGCCGATACGTCCTCGCCGGGCTCGGGCGATTCCACCGCCTGCGCCCGGAGCGCGGCGATGGTGGTGACCATTTCGGCATTTTCCTGCGTCAGGGTATCAACCTGCAATTGCAGCTCGGTGATTTCGGCATCCTTTGCTGCCAGCTGCGATTGCAGCGTGGTGATCTGTGCCTGCAGCGTCGTCACCTGCTCGGACAGGCGGGTTCTTTCCTCATCCAGAATGCGGATCATGGCGGCATAGGTCTCTGCATTGCCGTTGCTTTCCGTCGGCTGTGCAGCGGCGGCGGGCGCAGCGGCGCTGACAACGGCCGTCACGGGCGCGGTATCGGCGGGCGCGCCGGTATAGCCGGCGTAGGAAATATACACGCTGGCGGCAGCATTTTTTCTGACGCCGTCTGCTTCATAAGAATAGAGAAAAACAGTGACGATCAGGCGCAGCGTGCCATTTTCGTCGCGCGTGGCGTACAGATCCAATGTATAGCTGTAAATGTCCTCCTGCGAATCAACGAGGGTATATTTGCCCTGCGTTCTGTCGCCGCTGAAGGCATAGAGCGTCATGGAGCTGGGCGCCTGGACGGTGACTTTGCCCAGGTATTCGGTATTGCCCGAGTACAGCACATCCACGCGGATATCGGGAACCTCGCATTCCCATACGGTGCGGATGTTGCCGCCGTACATATTGAAAGCGCCGTCAAAAGCGACGTGGGCGCGGCCCATGTCAAACGTCCATTCTTCGCCCTTGTACGTAATGATATTGGGCACATCCAGCATGTGCTTGAGGCGGGCGTCTTCGCCGTAGCTGTAAATCAGCGTGGCTTCCTCGGCGATGGCGTGGACAGACAGCAGCATCAGCACGGAGATCAGCAGCGCAAAGAATTTCATTTTCCGCATGTTTTGTTCCTCCTGAAAACAGGTATAACGTAAATATTATTATAGCAGAAAATAACAGCAAATGTATATAGCGGGCAGAAAAAGCTGCGGGGGATTCTTTCTTTTTGCGGGAAAGCGTGGTAAAATAAACAAAAAACAAAGCGGGGTGCTGCTATGATCATCCATTCCGACTGGCATATCCACAGCGAAGCGTCGTATGACGCTACGCTGCCTTTGCAGGTGATCGCCGATGCCGCCCGGGAGAGGGGCTTTAGAAAAGTCGGCATTACCGATCATGTGAATTTCAATGACGCCTCTTTTGTGGGCGATCTGTGCAAATCAGCGGAAAATGTCAGCGCTTTTCAGCGGGAAAATCCCTTTGTCGTGCTGGGCGTCGAATTAACGCCCATCGAAAAGCCGGAGTTTGATCATATCGCCCGAACCGGCACGCGCGAGGGGTATATCGCGCCGGTGAGCGACAAGCCCTTTGATATTGAACTGGCGCTGACCAAGGAGGAATTGATGGCGCGCGGCGTGCGCTATGCCATCGGCGCGTCGCACTGGCGCGTGGATGTGCCGGGCGGCAAGCAACTGCCTCCCGATCCGGACGCCTGCATCCGCGAGTGGTACCGCCAGCAGATGTGGCTTGCCTGCGATGAACGCGTGACGGTGCTGGGCCACCCCTGGTGCTACAGCAAGGGCTTGTGGTATGAGGATTTTTCCGTCATTCCGCGATCGATGAATATGGATATCGCCGCGGCGCTGAAGGAAAACGGCAAATATGTGGAATGCAACGCGCATTTCTTCCGCGCGGTCAAGGGCACGGAGAAATTCCGCCATCAGTATGCCGAGTTCCTGCGCGAACTGCACGAAATGGGCGTTCTCGTGACCTACGGCTCGGATTCGCATAAGGATTACAAAGAGTGCCTGCGGACGGAAGAATACCTGCTGGCCGCGGGCTTCAGGGATGGCGACATCGTGGAAATCAGGGAAGAGGACTTCTGGCCGGTATCATCTGCGGCCGCGGAAAAATAAAAAAGCGAGGGACAGCTATGATCATTCATTCCGACTGGCACAATCACTGCGAGGCGTCGTATGATTCTTCGCTTACATTGCAGGAAATTTCCGATAAAACGCAGGAGTTTGGCTTTCGCAAGGTCGGCATCACCGACCATGTGAATTTCAACGATCTCAAATTCCGCGGCGATATGGATAAATCCGCCGAACTGGTCGGCGAATTTCAGAAAAAAGATCCGCGCATCGTGCTGGGTGTGGAATTAACGCCCATCGAGAAGCCGGAGTTTGATTATATCGCCAGAACCGGTACGCGCGAGGGATATATCGCGCCGGCGAGCGACAAGCCCTACGATATTGAGCTGGCGCTGACCAAGGAGGAGATGGTCGCGCGCGGCATTCGCT
>JAZQXQ010000232.1:0-5007 GCA_045632965.1 Clostridia bacterium | reverse complement strand
TAAATGTCGGTGTCATACGCGCGGTGCTGCGTCAGATGAATGGAAATATTCTCATCGACGTAGCTGTTTTCTGTTTTGATCGCCTGCCCGCCGGGCACGGATGTGTGCAGCGGGGCTTCCGCCTGGAAGCGTTTGGCGATGACAAAGGTATCCAGCAGAACAAACGCGGTAAAGCCAAAGAGAAAAAGCGCATAGCACAGCGCGAATATACGGGGAAATGCCTGACGCATGAATTTTGCCTCCTTCGCAATGATTATACAGAACAAAAATGAAGAATCATTGAACAAAATTGTAAAACGTATACTGCAGCGAGGTGAAATAAATGACGGGCTGGATGGAAACGGCTGGCGCGGCTGCGCTAATGGCTGCGGGCATGTTTTTAAGCGTCAGGCTGCGCTTTGTGCAATTCAGGAAACTGCCTGCGGCGCTCAGGGGTGCGTTTGCCTGTGAAAAGGATGCAAAAGAGTGCGGGGAGATATCGCCTGTGCAGTCGGTGTGCACGGCGCTGGCGGGAACGATGGGCACGGGGAATATCGCCGGCGTGGCGGGCGCGCTGGCATTGGGCGGGCCGGGCGCGGTATTCTGGATGTGGGCGGCGGCCGCCTTCGGCATGGCGCTCAAATACGCCGAGGCGGCGCTGGCGGTGCGCTATCGCCGCCGCAATGCGCAGGGCGAATGGCTGGGTGGGCCGATGTATTATATCGAGGCGGGTCTGGGAGAAAAATATCGCCCGCTGGCGCTTGTCTTTTGCCTGTGCGGGGTGCTTGCCTCGTTTGGCATGGGCAATGCCGCGCAGGTTAATACACTGTGCGGCAGTTTGTTTACGCTGGCAAAAGCTTTTGGCGGGCGGATGGACGAAGGCGCTTTGCGGTTGCTCGCCGGCACAGCGCTGGCGGGCGTAACTGCCATGATGGTGCTGGGTGGCATGCGGCGCATTGCAGGCGCGGCGGAAAGGCTGATTCCCTTTGTCAGCGGCGTGTATGTGCTGAGTATGCTTGCGGTGATCCTTTCGCACCCGGGACGCATTCTGCCGGCCTTTGAGCAGATTTTTGTAGGCGCCTTTACGCCTAAAGCCGTGCTGGGCGGCACGGCGGGCATAGCCTTCAAAAAAGCGGTGAGCACGGGCGTGGTGCGCGGGGTATTCACCAATGAGGCGGGCATGGGTTCGTCTGCCATCGCGCATGCCGCGGCGCACGGCGCCATGCCGCACAGGCAGGGGCTGTGGGGGATTTTTGAGGTGTTTGTCGATACCATGCTCATCTGCACGCTGACGGCGCTGGGCATTTTGACGAGCGGCTGCGAGATACCCTATGGCAAAAGCGTGGGCGCGGAGGTGACCACACAGGCGCTATCGCAGGTGTTTTCAGACCGCATGAGCGCTGTGCTGATTGCTCTGTGCATGGTGTGCTTTGCCCTGTCCACGCTTATGGCCTGGAGCTTTTACGGACTCAGGTGCATGGAATATCTCACCGGCGGACGCGGACGGAAAGTATACCTCATGCTGTTTTCGCTGCTGGTTGTTCCTTTTTCTGTGATGGATACGGGAGGAATGTGGGCGATGGCGGAAATATTTACACTGCTCATGGCGCTGTGCAACGTGCCGTCGCTTTTGCTTTTGAGCCGGGAGACGGCTGAGCTGGAGAAAAAAGATGGCTGAATCTATTGCGAAACCCTTCGCCGCGGCGTATACTGGAACATGCGGAAATACGGTAATTTCACAGAAGCGAGGATCATGAAAAATGGCCTTTTTGTATGAAACGCACCTGCACACCATGGAGGGCAGCGCCTGCGGCAAGGTAAGCGGCCGCGAATATGTACAGTTTTACAAGGACGCCGGGTATGACGGCATCATTATCACCGATCATTTCTATAACGGCAATTGCCGCCCCGACCGCGAGCTTCCCTGGGAGGATTGGGTCAATCAGTATTGCTCCGGTTATGAAGCGGCCAAGGAAGAGGGCGACCGCATTGGGTTTAAGGTGTTCTTTGGCATCGAGGAGCGCTTCAAAAACGACGACGGCTATGACGACGAATGGCTGATTTACGGCCTTGACAAGGCGTATCTGCTGTCGCATCCGCAGATGCGCGAATGGACGCGGGCGGAATATCTGAAGCATGTGCATGCTGCCGGTGGCTGCTGCGTGCAGGCGCATCCCTTCCGCAACCGCGATTATGTGCATAATATCCGCGTGACGCTGGGCGTGGACGCCATAGAGGGCTATAACGCCAATAACAAAATCGAGGCCGATGTGCAGGCGCACCTGTATGCGAAAAAGCATAATCTGGTGATGGTTGCGGGCGGCGATGTGCATTTCTGCGGGCATGTGCCGCCGGAACGCATGGCGGGCGTGGAATTTGATCAGCCGCTGAACAGCATTCAGGATTATGTTTTGGCAATCCGCGAGCGCAAGCCCATTCACCTGCATAAGCCGGCGGGCTATCCCGATATGAATACGCCCTTGCTTCCCTTCGGCAAACCGGTGATTATTTACGACCGGAAGGGAAATATCACCGATCTTCCGGAGGATATCCTTTTTTGAAAACGGGATTGACCGGGGCGGAAACAATCTATTATAATAATGGAAAGACGATGCTTTGCGAAATAATGAGACAAAATGCAAAAAGTGGTATATTATAAGCGATTTTGCTTTTTGATCTCATGAAAAGTGGAGTTTGTTAACTTATAAATCGGTAACTTTTAAAGCAAAAGTGGAGAATGTGAACTCTTTGACGGAAAAGGGGAGAAGAGCTGCATGAATCTGTTTGATATTATCGGGCCGGTGATGATCGGTCCTTCCTCCTCGCATACGGCGGGTGCGGCGCGCATCGGCCGCGTGACGCGCATGCTGCTGGGCGAGGATGTGCAGTCGGCGGAGATTTATTTCCACGGCTCCTTTGCCAAAACGTGGGAAGGCCACGGCGCGGACCGTGCGGTCATCGGCGGGCTGCTGGGGCTGAGCGTGGCGGATGGGCACATGCGCCTGAGCCGCGAGCTTGCGAAGGAAAAGGGCATGAAATACACCATTTCCGCCGTGCAGCTGCGCGATGCGCATCCCAACACCGTGATCATCAAGGCTCACGGCGTGACAGGAAAGAACGTCAAGGTGCAGGCGGCGTCGGTTGGCGGCGGCAGCATCTTTGTGCAGTATCTCAACGATATGGAAGTGGGCTTCTCGGGCGAGCGCACCACGCTGATCATTCAGCACCGCGATACGCCCGGCGCCATTGCGCAGGTTAGCCAGATGCTGGCGTGGGCGAAGATGAACATCGCCACCATGCGCGTATTCCGCGAGGACAAGGGCGGCCGCGCCGTGATGGCGCTGGAGCTGGACAGCGTGCCGGAGGACAAGCTGCTTACGTCCCTGCGCACGATGGACGCTTTTGAAAATGTGACGCTGCTCAAGCAGCTGTAAGGAGCAAGATATGGATCATTCGGTAAAGAGTCTGCTCAAGGAAGCGGCGGGCAATATTCCTGAGATTGCCCGCGCCTGGCAGCTGCAAAACGATGTGCATGCGACGAAGGTTGAAGAATTGGATGCATACATGCACGAGGCGCTCGAGGTGATGCGCGATTCCGCCGTCAAGGGCATGCAGGAGGATCTGCGCTCTGTCAGTGGGCTGACGGGCGGCAATGCATATAAACTGATGACTGCCGTCCAAAAGGGCGAAACTGCCGGCGGCAGCCTGATTGGCCGCATGGCGGCGCGCGCGCTGGCGGTGGCGGAATGCAATGCTGCCATGGGCCGCATTGTGGCGGCGCCCACGGCAGGCGCGTGCGGTATTCTGCCGGCGGTGCTGCTCACCCTGCAGGAGGAATACGGCTACACCGATGATCAATTGGTGGATGCGCTGTATGTGGCGGGTGCGTTCGGCCTGGTGATTGCTCACCGCGCCAGCATTTCGGGCGCGCAGGGCGGCTGTCAGGCGGAGTGCGGCAGCGCGGCCGGCATGGCGGCTGCGGCCATTGTGCATCTGCGTGGCGGCAAGGATACCCAGGCGGCGGACGCCTGCTCCTTTGCGCTGATGAACCTGATGGGTCTGGTATGCGATCCCGTAAAGGGCCTGGTGGAAGTGCCCTGCGTGTTCCGCAATGTGGGCGCGATCTCCGTGGCGCTGACGGCGGCGGACATGGCGCTTTCCGGCATTGTGTGCCCCATTCCCTGTGATGAAGTGATTGACGCCATGCGTCAGGTGGGCGATGCGCTGCCCTCTGCGCTGCGCGAGACGGGCGAGGGCGGCTGCGCGGCCTGCCCCTCGATGTGTAAGTGATATGAAAGCAATTATTAACGGTAAAGTGATTCTGCCATGCGGCATTGCCGAGGGCAAGGCTGTGTTGTTTGATGAAAAAATCATCGGCGTTGTGGATAATGACGGTGTGCAGGCGGATGAGATGATTGATGCCAAGGGCCTGTATGTGGCTCCCGGCTTTGTCGACGTGCACATTCACGGATATCTGGGAGAGGATGCGTCCGACGGCGATGCTTTGGGCCTTGAAAAGATGGCCGCGGGTATTGTGCAAAACGGCGTGACGTCTTTTTTGCCCACGACGATGACGGTGGCGTGGGATGCGCTGGAAAAGGCGTTTTCCGTTATCCGCACGCTGATGCCGGAAAGCAAAAAGGCTGCCTGGCCGGGCGCTGAAATTCTTGGCTGCCATGCCGAGGGGCCGTTTATCAATCCCTCCAAGAAGGGCGCGCAGCCCGAGGATGCCATCCTGCCGCCCGATGCGGAGAAACTGCTTGCGCACAAGGATATCATCCGCATGGCGACCTTTGCGCCGGAGATGCCCCTTGCGCTTGATTTTGCGCGCAGGATGCGCGAAAACAGCGATATTGTTTTGTCCATCGGGCACACGAATGCGACCTATGAAGAGGCGATGGCGGCAATCGACGCGGGCGCGAATCACATGACGCACACGTTCAACGCCATGAGCGCGCTTTCGCACCGCGCGCCGGGGACGGTGGGCGCGGCCTTTTGCTCGGATACATATTGCGAGCTGATTGCTGA
>JAZQXQ010000231.1:0-3947 GCA_045632965.1 Clostridia bacterium | reverse complement strand
TTCCCCCGCAGCGAAACCGCGTCATTACCCGACAGCAGGCCGATTGCGCTTGCGCAATCGCACGCGCGAAGCGCGTAGAAAAAGAGAGTGGAAACCATCGGGGCAAGCTTGCTTGCAGCCGTGGGTTCCACTCTTCTTTTTCGTATAGCCTGCGTCAAACTTTAACGTCCACAACGCAGGCTTTCGGGGTGAGCTTGAGAGGGGGCTTTGGCCTTCCAAAGCCGCCCTCTCGATCGTCCTCCCCCATCACACTTCTCCCCAAATCCTCCGGGCATTATTCAAGCTCACGCTCGTAGCGTACTTCGCATCCTCCATGCCCTCAAATTCGATCACGATATTCCCGTCATACCCCGCGCCTTTGAGAGCCGCCAGCGTCGCGTATACATCCAGATCGCCCTGATTGAGGATGGCGCCGCGCAGGTACTTGCCGCCGCGCGAGCGGAACCAGCTGCCCGCGCAGTCAAATTGTGTGCTGTCGCCGGGATCGCGGTGGCGGATATAAAAGTCTTTGAGATGCACCATACGCGTGATGGGCGCAAGCACCTGCGCCGCCACGGTGGGATCCTCATCCACGCATACCACATTGCCGGTATCCAGCAAAAGCCCGTAGTTTTCGTCGTTTACATAGTGCAGGATGCGCTCCACACGGTCGCAGCCGTTGGCAAAAAAGCCATGATTTTCAATCAGCGTCGTGACGCCGCGCGCCTTGGCATACTGCGTTAGATGCTTCGCGCTCTCCGCCATCACGGGCATCCAGCGCTCAAAATCCCGCAGCGTGTTTTCCCCCTGCGGACGGCGAAAGCCGCTCACGTCATGGCGCATGCGCGGCACCTCCAGCGCCGATGCGATATCAATTTCATGCTCAATGCGCCGGATTTCCTTTTCCAGCGCCTCGCCTTCCTTGCAAAAATCCGCCAGCACGGAGTAATTCACCAGTTCGACGCCCGCATCGCGCGCCCACATTTTCACCTGTGCAATGGCAGATGAATCAATTTTCCCCGTGTCCTTATCGTCAAAACGGAAAGCAAACGGCACCAGCTCCAGGCACTCCGCGCCCATTTTCGCCGCCCAGTCAATCACCTCATGCAGCGTCATTTTTCCCTGTTCTATCTCACGATCCAAACAGTACGAACTGATTCCCAGCTTCATTTTTATCACTCCTTTTCTGCATTATGGCACAGGACAACGCCGCTGTCAACGCCCGTGATTGACATATTCTTTTCAATATCGTATTATATACATAAGTATATTTCTCCAAAGGAGTGCGGACGAATGAATATACAGCACCTGCGCTACGCCATTGAGGTTGCCAAAACGGGTTCAATCACCCAGGCGGCGGAAAATCTCTTTATGGGCCAGCCCAACCTGAGCAAAGCCATCCGCGAGCTGGAAACCTCGCTGAATATCCGCCTGTTCCGCCGCTCCTCGCGCGGCGTCATCCCCACGCCCGAGGGCGAAGAGTTTCTGCAGTACGCCCGCGGCATCATCACGCAGGTGGATAAGGTGGAATCCCTCTACCGCCCGGATCGCTCCTCGCAGGTGCGTTTCGCCCTGTGCGCCATGCCCTCGCTGTATGTCAGCGAATTATTCTCCCGCTTTTGCATGCGCGTGACCGAAAGCCACCCTGACGCCAAGCTCCGCCTGTCGCTCAAGGAAATGCCGCGCCTGTCCGTCATTGAGGCCGTGGCCGACGGCACCTGCGACGCAGGCCTTTTCCGCTGCCGCCTGGATGAGGAAGTCTCGCTCATCAGCCTCCTCAACCGCAAAGAGCTGGACTATAAAGTGGTGGATTTTTATCATTATGTGCTGCTCATGTCCAAATACCATCCTTTGGCCAATGCACAAAGCATCACCCGCGATATCCTCGCGCCCTATCCGCGCATCACGCTGGAAACCAACCAGGAAGAATCGCCCTATCTGTTTGAAAGCGAGCTGGGCACGCCCTCCAGCTCACAGGGCAGCATCATCGTAACGGGCCGCGACAGCGTGCTGCTATTGCTTCACCGCATGCACGACGCCTATATTACCGCCAGCCCCATGCCCACGTCGCTGCTGGAAAGATATCAGCTGGTGGCACGGCAGGCTTCGGGCGATATCGTTAACTACCGCTATATCATGATTACCCGCCGCAACGGCCTGAGCGGAAGGCTGGAAAACATGCTGCTTGATGAAATGAGCAATATGCTGACATAAAATTTTTTGAAAAATTATACTTGACAGACCGAAAGAAACTGTGTATAGTATTCGCATATTCATCGGGAAACCGGTGGATGGAATAGAGGTTGCGGTTGACAAGAGTACGTCGCAGGAGCCTGCCGGGGCTGTGAGAGCGACCGAAAGGGGATTCCGCCGAGATGCAGTACATGCGGCAAATGCACTGTGTTGGGCTCGGAGATAACATCTCCCTGACTGTCATGGCGTAAGCCATGGAGCGCTATTCAGTGTTTAAAGCCTTTTTGATTGAGGTATTTAGGCGGTGAAAGCGCGTGGCTTTCACCGCTTCTTTATTGCAAATTATTTTGAGGAGGACCCAACAATGACCAGAAGAATCATGACCGCCCTGTTTGCCCTGATGATGCTCGTATCTTTCATCCCCGCCATGGCCGAAGGCACCAACGGCACGCTGAAGGTTGGCATGGAGTGCGGCTACGCTCCCTTTAACTGGACCCAGCCCAACGAAACCGAATTCACCGCTCCCATCCAGGGCGGCGGCGGCTATGCCGACGGCTACGACGTACAGATCGCCCGCGCCATCGCCGATGCGCTGAACATGGAACTGGTGATCGTCAAGACCGAATGGGACGGCCTGGCCATGGCTGTACAGTCCGGCGCGATTGACTGCATCATCGCCGGCATGAGCCCCACGGCGCAGCGCCGCATGACGCTGGACTTCACCGATTTCTACTACCAGAGCGAGCTGGTCGTCGTTGTCCGCAAGGACGGCGCCTTCGCCAATGCCACCAAGCTCAGCGATCTTTCCGGCGCTTACATCACCGCGCAGCTCAACACCTTCCATGATACCGTTGTCGATCAGATCCCCGGCGTTCTGCACGCCATGCCCATGGAAACCTTCCCCGCGATGATCGTGGCCCTGCAGGCCGGCGCGATTGACGGCTATGTGGCCGAACGTCCCGGCGCCGTGGCTGATACCACTGCCAACCCCGATCTGACCTTCATCGATTTTGAAGACGGCCAGGGCTTCGTGGCCTCCGAAGAAGATACCGCCGTGGCGGTTGGTCTTGCGATCGGCAGCCCCCTGCTCTCTCAGATCAACGAAGTGCTTGCCGGTATCGATCAGGCGACCCGCGAGCAGATGATGCTGGACGCCACCGCCCGCCAGCCGCTGAACAACTAAGAAACCACTGCTTAATAATGCTGTTCCCGGCAGACAATCACCTTTCTGCCGGGAACAATCACGCTGATATGGAGGATATCAATGGTCAGGCCCACTACATTCTTCGGCTGGGTGGAGTTTTTGCTCCAGCAGTACGGCTCCCTTTTCCTGCGCGGCACGGGCATTACGCTGCTTGTCGCCATCACCGGCACGGTGCTGGGCTTCGTGCTGGGCTTGCTGGTGGCCATCGTGCGCACAGTTCCCGTCTCCCGCAAGGATCCGCTGTATAAAAAGATCCCGCTGAAGATCGCGCATTTCCTGCTGGGCACCTATATCGAAGTGTTCCGCGGCACGCCCATGATGGTTCAGGCCATGATCATCTATTACGGCGCGATGCAGTATCTTAATCTGCGCATGCCGGTGATGGTGGCGGCGGTTGTGATCGTATCGATCAACACCGGCGCGTACATGGCGGAGATCATCCGCGGCGGCATCATCAGCGTGGACAAGGGCCAGAAGGAAGCCGCCTACGCCATGGGCATGACCCACTGGCAGAGCATGACGGGCATCATTCTCCCCCAGGCCGTGCGCAACATCATGCCCTCCATCGGCA
>JAZQXQ010000230.1:0-2389 GCA_045632965.1 Clostridia bacterium | reverse complement strand
GCCCCAAGCGACCGACGACGAGGTCAAACAGGCCTACCGAGCGCTGGCCAAGAAATACCACCCGGACGTAAACAACGGTTCCCCGGAAGCCGAAGCCCGTATGAAAGAGGTCAACGAGGCCTATTCCACGGTCATGAAGTGGCGCAGGGAGGGCACGAACCCTTCCGGCTTCAACGGCAGCACTGCCGGCGGCAGCCGTAGCTACACCGGCGAAGCCTACGGCAGCGCCAATCCCCACATGCAGGCGGCGCGAAACTATATCCGCGCGGGCCATTTCCAGGAGGCCATGCACCTGCTGGAGACCATCATGGAGCGCAATGCCGAATGGTATTACCTGTGCGGGGAGGCCAGCCTGGGCCTTGGCAATCGCGTGGCGGCGCTGAATTATGCCCGGCAGGCCGTGAGCATGAACCCGAATAACTTTGAGTACAGGGCGCTGCTGAGCCGCCTGGAGGGCGGCGCGCAGTACTACCAGACCCGCGGCACGGGGCGGGGCTTTGCCATGCCGACGGTGCTGTGCGGCAGTCCGCTGCTGGGCTGCTGCGTGCTGAACCTGCTGTGCAACTGCCTCTGCAACTGCTGCGGCGGTGGCAGCGGCTACACCGGAAGGTATCGATGAGAATCATTGCACGTGAAACGGAGGGGTGAAAATGTCCATATTTCAGAAAATCAGGGCCGGCTTGCAAAAAATCATGGCCGGGCGGCGCGGCGCGGACGAGCTTTCGATGGCGCTGTTGATCGCCGGCGTCGTGTTGTCGATGTTGAGCACCATTTTCAGGCTGCCTGTGCTGTATTGGCTGAGCCTCGCCGTATACATATTCGCGCTGTACCGCATGCTGTCCCGCAACCTTGAAAAGCGCTATGCGGAAAACGCGGCTTTCCTGAAGCTGTGGCGCGGAAGGTCCTCGGCGGTAAGGCAGTCCATCAACCGGATGAAGAACATGAAGCAGTATAAATACTTCAAGTGCCCCGAATGCAAGTCGCGCATACGCCTGCCCAGGGGTGTGGGCGAGGTCACCGTGACCTGTGGCAAATGCCATCACGCATTCAAGCAAAAAGCGTAAGGATGTGAACACGCGATGAAGCAGCATATCGATACCGCGCCGGTCTGGGAGGTCTACCGCCAGGATTGTGAATGTCCCATGTGCCTGCTGCGCGCCAAAACGGAGGCCGCCAACGTGGGCTATTTCCTGGGCGAATCGGTGATGGAGCCCAGCCAGCGCATCGAAGTCAATCAGAAGGGCTTTTGTCCCGAGCACTTCAAGCAGATGTACGCGGCCGGAAACCGCCTGGGTCTTGCGCTGATCACCCACACCTATATGAAGGAAACGATGAAGCGGCTGGGGGACATCGCCGCCCAGGCCAGGGACGCCGCCGCCAGCCAGGCCGGCAAGCCCATATTCAAGCGGCTTGGCGGCGCCAAGGGCGCGGGCTTTGAGGCGCCTGTGAACGCCCTGAAGGCCATCGAAGACACCTGCCTGGTGTGCGAACGCATCCGGGAGAACATGGAGCGCTACATGTATACCGTGCTGTATATGTACAAACATGAAGCGGAATTTCCGGAGCTCTTCGCAAAATCCAAGGGGATGTGCCTCGAGCACTATGCCCAGGCCCTGGAAATGGCGCCAAGGCACCTGTCCGGCGACGTTCTCAAGAAATTCGTGGATACGCTCACGGATATCGAACAAAAGAGCTTTGAGCGCCTTGAAGGAGAGCTCGACTGGTTTACCGCCAAGTTTGACTATCGCAACCAGGATAAGCCCTGGGGCAACAGCCGAGACGCGGTCAAGCGTTCCGTGAACAAGCTGTGCCGTCAGGTGGTCGACGATTGAGATAATGTTAAATGTGGGGGATATGCGCAATGGCAAAGGTTTGCGTGCTCGATGAAAACAAGCTGTGCGACGATTGCGGCGAATGCAATGTGTGCGACCTCGATCCAAACAAGATCTGCGACAATTGCATGAAGTGCCTGAAGACGGGCGCGGACTACGCCGCCATTGAAATCGATGAGATCATCGACGACGGCGCGGCGGAATACGACCAGCTGCGGCAGGATCTGTTGGATACCGGCGACGCGGAGGAGCCCTTTGATTGCTTCAAGGGACAGTAGGGCACCCCACACATCTTTTCGTAAAAGGCAGCTTTTACGAAAAGATGCTGCGCATCTCGAGCCCGCCCGTAGGGCGGGTTTCGTAAAAGCTGGAGCGAACAACGTCTATTGATATGCTGGGCGTTCAGAGTCCGCATTTATGACGGATCTCGTAATAGCCAAGCCGACCGCATTTATAGATATCTTTTTTCAGGAGGAATCCTTTTCATGTCCGACTTTACCGAGCAGCGCGCCAGGGACCTTCAGTCGCGCATACGCACCATGCTGCGCGAGCTTCCG
>JAZQXQ010000229.1:0-1820 GCA_045632965.1 Clostridia bacterium | reverse complement strand
CCGGTAACGCTCGGCGCCTGCACCCGTCATTTCCAGCGCAGGCTGCGCGCCCAGACGGAAAGACGCCACCTGGCGCACATGCGCCGAGAAATCACGCAGGAAAACCTGCACATCGCGGCCGGCGCGCATCAGCGTATCCACCATGTTCAGCGCGCCCGTGCCGTCGCCCGCGGCAATGACCGAAGCAAAATCAAAAAGAAAATCGCTGTCCGCCGTGCCAAGCGCCTCGCGCACGATCTTTTCGCTCAGTTTTTCGCCAGAGCCAATGCACATATCCAATAGGCTCCACGCATCGCGCATGCTGCCGTCCGCCGCGCGTGCAATGAGCGCCAGCGCGCTCTGCTCGGCTTCTTTCAGCTCGGGCATTGCGTCCGTCATGCGGGCGATCATCTGCTCCTCCGTCAGGCGACCAAAGTCATACCGCTGGCAGCGGGAGAGGATGGTGGCGGGGATCTTCTGCGGCTCGGTGGTCGCAAGGATAAACACCATGTAGCTCGGCGGCTCTTCCAAAGTCTTGAGCAGCGCATTGAACGCGGAGTTGGAGAGCATGTGCACTTCGTCGATGATATATACTTTATACTTGCTGAACTGCGGCGGATACTCCACCTTCTCCAGCAGATCGCGCATTTCCTCCACACGGCTGTTGCTGGCCGCGTCCATTTCAAATACGTCCAGGGAGGCGTCGCCGTCCAGCGCCTTGCAGGAAGGACATTCAAGACAGGGATCGCCGTTGACGGGATGTTCGCAATTGATAGCGCGGGCCATGATCTTGGCCGAGCTTGTTTTGCCTGTACCGCGGCTGCCGCAGAAAAGATAGGCATGCGCAATGCGCCCCGTGGCCACCTGCCGGCGGAGTGTGCGGATAACGGCTTCCTGGCCGACCATCTCGGAGAAGGTGCGGCTGCGCCATTTGCGGTAAAGTGCCTGATACAAGCTTTTTCGCCTCCTTGTAAGTGGATTTATTATAGCACATGGAGAGGGAGAGACGCAAGGCGAAGGACGGGAGAACGTGTACTTTCTTGAATACAGGGATAACGCTGCCCGCGGGCAGCTACACCTCATCCGGTGCGATAAATCGCACCCCCTTCCCCCCAAGGGGAAGCTGCCGAACAAAGTGAGGCTGATGAGATGTAGCCGCCGCAGCGGCGTTCCCCCTCCCCGCTCGTTTTTCCGCAGAAAAACAGCGAAACCCAAACGCACCTCACACCAAAGCGGCAGTCCGGATGGCGAAGCCAGCCGGGTTTGCGCAGCAAACTGAAAAAGGCGGAGAAGCTCACGGGATCGAGCTTGCTCGCATCCCTGAGATTCCCCGTCTTTTTCATACAGACTGCCGCGACAAAAACGCAGCCAACTTCCAATACAAACGCAGGTTTCTTTGTTACTTTCTTTGACTCAAAGAAAGTAACGTCTCCCTCGTCTCCTTCGTCCTCCTCGTCCCCTTACTCCACGAAGCTGACCAGCTCCTCCATAGCCTTTCGCTTCTTCTCCCGCGGCTTGTCCTTGTCGCCGGGATACCCAAGCGTCACAATCAAGCGCACAGGATGTTTCAGGCCGCAAACCTCGCGCACCTTTTCATCGTCAAACCAGCCCAGCATGCACGTGCCCAGCCCCTGCGCCGCCGCCTCAAAGCAAATATGCGCCGCCAATAGGCCAATGTCCATGGAGCGATAATCATTCTTTTTGTGCCTGGCGCCAAAGGCCGCCGTGGGCACATAAGGCATTTCGGAGATCACCAGCAGCACGGGCGCCTGCGCGGCAAACTTGTTCATGCCGCCCATGCCGACAGTCAGCGCCGCCACAGCCTTCGCCGCCTGTCCGCG
>JAZQXQ010000228.1:0-2569 GCA_045632965.1 Clostridia bacterium | reverse complement strand
TCGCCGCAGCGAAACGGCGTTCCCCCGCGGGCACATTCCCGCAGCAGGCCGATTGCGCAGCAATCGCACGCGCAAAGCGCGCAGAAAAAGAGGCGTAAGCCGAGAGGCGAGCTTGCTCGCACATTCGGCTTACGCCTCTTTTTCGTATAGCCTGCGTCAAACTTTTACGTCGACAAAACTGGTTTTCGGGAGAGCTAGAGAGGGGCTTTTACCTTAAAAGCCGCCTCTCGAACGTCCCTCCCCTCACTCATATTTCAGCGTGCAATCCTTCGTATCCAGCACCGCCCTGCGGCCAATGGGCAAAATGGCGTGGTTCACGCCATGACCGAAATCATCACAGTACACAACGGGCACCTGATGCTTTTCGCCAAAGCGCGTGAGGCGGGCAAGCAGCGGCTCGTTGAGCGTCGTGGAGTAGTGGCCGAAGATCAAGCCGCTGACGCACTTGATGAAGGGGCTCTGCTCAATGTGGCTGATCATGGCGCTCACGTAATCGGGGCCGCCGAATTTTTCGTGATCTTCGAGGAAAAGCAGATACTTTTCGTTGGGATCGTAGGCAAAGTACTCCCTGTCCATCATCATGGCGATATTGCGGCTGTAGCCGCCCACGAGAATGCCCTCGGCCTTTCCTTCGTGCTGCACGTGCCAGAGGGTGTTGGCGGTATGCTGCGCGGCGGGACCATCCACCAGATGCATGGTGAAATGCTCCCAGTCATACTGGCGCAGATCCCTGAAATGCACGGGCGACTGACCGTAATAGGTGGTGAGGCCGGTTTTCGACCAAATGGCGTTTAGAATACTGGTGCTGTCGCTGTAGCTGAGCACTGCCTTGGGATGCGCCTTCAAATATTCGTAATCGATATAGGGCAGAATCTCCGGCCCGCACTCGCCGCCGCTGAAAAGAATCAGATTCACGCGGTCGTCATGGATCAGCTGATTAAAATCCGCGGCGCGCTCCGCAATGGAAGGCAGATAGCCGTCGGTGTCCTTATACATGTTCTCGGCTTCGACGATTTCAAAGCCCAGCCGTTTCATGGTGAAGGTGTTCTTTTGCATGCCCTCGGGAGACGGCTTGCTGGAAGGGCTGCACAGGCCGATAACGGCGCCTTTTTTGAGCATGGGAGCAAGCATAATGATTTCTCCTTGTTGAAATTTATTTTTCGGGTTCGAAGAAAACTGCGCTGATGGCAGTGCTGCGCAGTTTGTCGCAAATTGGAAGGCTTGACCGGCTTTTTTCAGCGGGTTTGAGCGAGGATTGCCGTGTTTACGCGCTTGCGCAGGCGTTCAAAGAAGGCATTTTCACGCGGATATTCCGTCAGCGTGAGCGGGCCATCGGCGCAGTCAAGAAGAAGTTCCAGCGTCTTTTCGCGGCCGATGAGGCTTTCCAGCCACCGGAGCGCGCGCAGATCCTGCAGCCCCTGCTGCAGCACCATCAGACGCAGCGAATCCTCGGGCTGTCCGTCCTTGCCGGGGTACACATGCAAAGGATCACCTGCCGGATAGCGGCCGTCGCTGTCGGTGGAGAAGAAGGGATCAAGCGTGTGCGAGGAGCGCACGGAATTGTAGAAATTATAGCCCCACTGCAAAAAGCCTGCTATGTTATAGCGATACAGCTGCACGCCCAGCATGCGCGTGCGCGAGGAGGGCATGGCGATAAAGAGGTTCGTCACGTCCTTGTACTGGCCGACGCAGTAATACGTCCACAGGTTGGGCACGTTGTTTTGGAGGAAGGGCTCAAGGTGGTTGAGAGCGGGGATGGGGCAGGTGACGGCGCCGGAGGAATAAAAAACATAATCCGACAACGCGTCCATGATGGTGCACCCCTCCACATACGGGGCGACCAGCGCACGGGCGGCCTTGTAATCCTCCATCATCTCCAGGCGCGGCTCGTCGGAGATATGGAAATAGCAATTGTCCTTAATCCCCAGCTTTTTGAGCTCCGCCATCAATTGCGGCAGGAAGCAGCGCAGGAAGCGGGCGTATGCTTCGCCGGTGGCCGCCGTCTCCCAGCCGAAGATGCGCTGATACATGCCGTCCACCGTGGCCATGATCTTGGGCGCGTGCTTGGCGCCCCATTGCGTGAACAGGTGCGACATTTCAAAATATGTCATGCCGCAGCGCTGCGCCATTTTTACCCAGCGGTGCAGCTTTTCAAAGCCAAATACGTATTCGCCGCGGCAGACCGTCACGTCGATCAATTGCACGGTGAGGCGCTCGCCGCCGATCATGGTGTCAAGCGGCGGCGTGAACAGCGGCGTGAGCAGCATATTATACCCGCGGCGGGCGGCGAGGGCGACAAAGTTTTCCACAATGCGCCAGTAATCCTCGGAGAAGACCTCCACGTCGTAATAATTGGCGAGGCAGTCGCTGTGGAACCAGCTGGTGCGCTTGAGCGTTTGCACGGGGAGCTTGCCGGGCAGGATGGTGACGGTGGCCTCGGCGCAGCCCAGGCTTTCGCCCGTATCCTTGATGTACACGGTGAGCGCTATTTTGTATTCGCCGGGCGCGACGCTGCCATCCGGCTCCACGTCAATCCAGAAGCACTGCCACTGGCCGTCATAGCCGTACA
>JAZQXQ010000227.1:0-3614 GCA_045632965.1 Clostridia bacterium | reverse complement strand
ATATGCGTGCGCCGCGCGGGGAGAATAAGCCGCTGTACATGTATACGGCGGTGCCCATTGATAACAAGGCGTATTTTGATTGCCGTCGCGTGCAGGATATCAGCAAGATTGAAATGGGCTATTTTCTTGAATGGACGGATTATCCCATGTACCGCGTGCCGGCGGCGCTGATCAACAATAAGCCCAATTACGCGATGTGCTTTAATTTCATGCGTCCGTGGGAAAAGGAAGATTATCTCTTTGATCTTCAGCAGGACTACCGTCAGAATGAGAATCTGATCGGCAAAGCGCCTGAGATTGAAGAAAGAATGAAGGCGGCCATGAAGGAAGAAATCATCCGTCAGCAGGCGCCGAGGGATCATATCGAAAGACTGCAACTGGATTAACGGAAGAAGGCGGCGCCTGCCGTCTTCTTTTTTATGGATAAAAATGCCTGAAGCTATTGAAAAATGCCTGCCTCAGATGCTATGATAGACAGGTATGAAAATACTTGAGGAGGGACTCCGAAAATGAGAATTTCTACGGATAACGGCCCGATCCGCAATATGTTTGGCGACGTCAAAGCGGTGGAGATGATCGCTGCTGCCGGCTTTGAAGGCATTGACTATACCTTCTATGATATTTCCAAGGACAATGATATTCTGGCGCTGCCCATTGAGGAAATGCGCGCGCTGGCGCATGAAGTAAAGGCGGCGGCTGATCGCTGCGGTATTGCCATTCCCGTGGCGCATGCGCCCTTTGGCTTTAAGTATACCGATACCAAGGACAGCTACGCTTTTGAAGAGGTTGTCCGCAGCTTCGAGTTTGCGCACATCCTGGGCGTAAAGGAAATTGTGGTGCATACCATCAAATTCCCGCTGGAGGATTACAAGGCTGACGTGTGGGGCTTTAACCGTCAGTTCATGCTCGATCTTTTGCCCTATGCCGAAAAGTATGATCTGGTGATCGGCGTGGAAAATCTCTTTATCCGCGATAAGAAGCGCGCGCGTTATGTAGGCCATCACGGCACGCCCGAGGAAGTGAACGCCTTTATCGATTCTCTGGGCAGCGACCGCTTCCGTGCCTGCTGCGATCTGGGTCACTGCGCGCTGACGGGCAGAGAGCCTGAAGACTACATCCGCGGTATGTCGGGCGAGCGCCTCACCATGCTGCATGTGCATGATACCGATTATATGTCCGATACGCACACTATTCCCTATCTTGGCAAGCACAACTGGGATGAAATCACCAGCGCGCTGGCGGAGATTGACTATAAGGGCTATATGAATCTGGAAGTGCTGGGCTTCTACCGCAGATTCCCCGCCTCCATGGTGCCCGCGGCGCTTGATATGGCGGCGAAGGCTGCGCGTCATCTGGCGGATATGGTGGAAGAAAAGAAACAGAAGATGGGTAACTGAAAAATGATTAAAGCAATCATCTGGGACATGGACGGCACGTTCATCAATAGTGAGGATTACTGGACGGCTATGCCCCGCGTATGGCTGAAAAAACACGGCATCGAGCTGACGGACGAAGAATGGGAAAATGCGCCCTGGCGTGCGATGAGTTTCCGCACCATGCTCAAAAATATTTATGACCTGCAGATTGTCAAGGATCCTGAGCCTCTTGATGAGGCCATTGCCTGGTGCAAGGATTATATGTACGGCACCATTTACAGAGACGAAACCCTGGTGAGATTCAAGCCCCATGCGCCGGAAAGTCTGGCGGCGGCGAAGGCGCTTGATCTTCCTATGTGCCTGATCACCGCGACCATCATTCCGGTGGTGGATTTTACGCTGGACAGGCTGCATCTGTCGGATTATTTCTGCTTCCGTCAGACGACGGCAAACGGCATGAGAAAGGACAATCCGGAAATCTTCCGTCAGGCGGCTGAATGCATGGGCGTGAAGGTGGAGGAATGCCTGCTGATTGAGGATTCGCTCTATTCCATGAAGGCGGGCCGCGCGGCGGGCTGCACAGTGTGGGCAATTGAGGATCCCAAGCACAAGCGCGATCTGGAAGAGATCCATCAGACGGCGCACCGCTATTTCAACAACCATGTGGAAATGGAACAGGCGTTCAAAGAACTGAATCAATAACAAAAGGGCACAGCGCAGGAAAAATTCTGCGGCTGTGCCTTTTGCGATCAAATGGAGGAAAGACATGCTTTTATATGTTGTGCGCCACGGCGAGCCGGATTATACCACGGACACCCTGCTGGAGCGCGGCAAACTGCAGGCCGAGGCTGTGGGCAGGCGCATGGTGCGGGCGGGCATTACGCAGATTTACTCTTCGCCCATGGGCCGAGCAAAGGAAACCGCGGCGCCTGCCTGCCGCCTGCTCAATCTTCCCTGCCATATCGAGGAGTGGGCGCGGGAGATCGAGCAGGAAGTGAAATCGCCTTATCCGGACGGCGAAATGAAATCCGTTTCGCTGCTCAATAACATAGAGTTCCGCAAGGACGGGCGCATGGATCTGCTTTACGATCAGGCGTTTGACTGCCCGGGCATCAGCCAGTCGCGCATGAAGGAAGCGGTGGAGTATATCACGGAAAACGGCCGCGATTTTCTCACGCGTCTGGGCTATCGGGAGGAAAACGGCATCTACCGTATTCTCCGCCCCAGCGAGGAGCGTGTGGCGCTTTTCTGCCATGCGGGGCTGATGCGCGCGTGGATGAGCGTGCTTTTGCACATTCCCATTCATACGCTGTGGTCGTCCTTCTCGGTGACGCATACGGGCATCACAGTGTTTGAATTCAAGAACGAGCCCGAGGGCTATACCGCGCCCCGGTGCCTTGCGTTTTCCGATACCTCGCATCTGTATGCCGAGGGGCTGGATCTGAAGCATTGCAACAAATTTGAAGTGTAGGGAGAAATACTTATGAAGTATTTGAATCAGCTGGAGTATCCGCACTGGCTGTATGTGAACAGAACCGAAATGGACGAAGCCGAGCGCGAAGCGGGAAAGACAAAGACCATTGCGTCCTCCGGCTGCGGCTTGTGCGCGGCGGTGATGGCGGCGGACCGGCTGCTGCCCAATTGTGAGTTTACCCTCAAAGATGCGCTGGATCTTTCCTACGAAACGAAGGCCAATCATAAAAAGGGCACGGACTACGTGATTTTTGCCCCCGCCTTTGCCGAAAAAGTGGGGCTCAAACTGGAAATGACCAACGATGCCGAGCGCGTACGCTATTGCCTGCGCACGGGCGGCGCGGTGGTGGTGCACTCCGGCGGCGACCGCGAGGGATACATTGGCGTATTCACCCACGGCGGACATTATGTGACGCTGATCAACGAAGAGCCCGACGGCCGCATTGCGGTACTGGATCCTTCCTACAAGGTGGGCAAATACGAAGAGGAAGGCCGCAGGGGCAAGGTGGAGATGAAGAACGGATACATTGCTTTGTGTGATCTGAGCGTATTGGCCAAGGATGCAGAGAATCGCGATCCCGGGTTCTATCTATTTTGGAGAAAATAAATAAAAGGCGCCGTGCAGGCGCCTTTTCTATTGCAGTTACAGCGAAGGATGCTCAAGAATATGCCGGATCAGCACGGCGATGGTCTCGCCCATCTTCATAAAGCCGGTGTCGTTGGGGTGGATGTGGTCCATCGTGCAGTCATACACATGCGCATCGG
>JAZQXQ010000226.1:0-3090 GCA_045632965.1 Clostridia bacterium | reverse complement strand
TGGCTGTCTTCTTCTTCGCCGATAGGCGTTTCGAGCGAAACGGGCTCCTGCGCGATCTTGATGATTTCACGAACCTTGGATTCACTGATGTTCATTGTCTTGGCGATTTCTTCGGGAGTGGGCTCGCGGCCGTATTCCTGCAAAAGCTGACGGGAAACACGGATCAGCTTGTTGATGGTTTCAACCATGTGAACAGGGATGCGGATCGTGCGCGCCTGATCGGCGATCGCGCGGGTGATGGCCTGACGGATCCACCAGGTAGCATAGGTAGAGAATTTATAGCCCTTGCGGTAGTCAAACTTTTCGACGGCCTTGATCAAACCGAGATTGCCTTCCTGAATCAGATCAAGGAAGAGCATGCCGCGGCCGACATAACGCTTGGCAATGGAGACTACCAGACGCAGGTTGGCTTCCGCCAGCATACGCTTGGCCTGCGTGCCGTCATCCACATGTGCCTGCAGCTGTTTCTTATCCTCATCGGAAAGCTCTGTTCCTTCTTCGGTATGGCCTTTTTCCAGCGCTTTCTTGGCAGAATCGCCGCGCTCCATGCGCATGGCAATGTCGATTTCTTCGTCTGCGGTCAGCAGCGGAACCTTGCCGATTTCCTTGAGATACATGCGGACAGGGTCATCAATGCTGATGCCTTCGGGCATGGAAAGATCGAGTTCCTCTTCGGGCTCTGCAGCAATGGCAGCAGCAGAGGGCTCGGCTGATTCAGCATCCCGGATTACTTCAACGCCCATGGCTTCCAGCGTTTCCAGCACCATGTCAAACTGTTCGGGATCAATTTCGATGGTAGACAATTTGTTGATGATCTCATCATAGGTCATCACGCCCTTGGCTTTCCCCTGTTCCAGCAGTTCATTGAGCTTTTCTCTTTTCTTGTCAATATGGGTGCTCAATGCAATATCTCCTTTCAATGTACCGCGCGTTTAAGACGCGATAGTTCAGACGACAAAGTTAACAATTCCTTCAAGGCGGCAGTTTTATCCTCTGCCTCCAGGGTGCTCAGTTTATCATTCAGCTCATCAATCTGTTTTTGCAGCCTGGCAATGCGGATCTTGGAAAGACACTCTTCCGCCATGGAAACGGCGTTGTCTTCGCGGATGTCGGCATTGAGGACGAACATTTCGCTGATTTGCTGACGTTCGGTATCGCTTTCGCATTCGGCGATGATAGCTGCAGTGGATTTGCCCTGCAGCAGCATCTCGGCCAAAGTATGCAGAAGCGGATGATCAAAATCGGATGCGTGAATGGTATTATCAGGCGCCATGCCGCTGGCGAGCAGGGCAATGAGCGTCTTTTCCTGCATGGGGATTTTTGCGCCGGGGTTATTTGCAAACGAGCGATTTGCGGCAGGTTTTCTTTCGCCGAGAGCGGCGGCCACAGATGGCATTTTGATGCCCATCTGCATGATCAGCGTTTCCCTTGGAAAGCCCGTCTGCACAGTCAGCATCTGCAGATAATTTTCCAGCTCTACCGGAGAATCTACCTTTTGCAGGATCTGTGCGCAGCGCTTGGCGTAATCGATACGGCCGTCGGACGTGCTCAGATCGAATTCGTTCTTGGCGCGAAGCATGCGGTATTCCGCAGCGCGCAGGGGCCGCAAAGCGTTAAAAGCCTGCATGCCTCTTTCTCTCACGAATTCATCCGGGTCAAGGTTATCCGGGAACATCAGCACACGGGCCGGAATGGCTTCCTGCTCAAAAATCTCCAGCGCGCGCATGATAGCGTGCTGACCGGCGCTGTCGCCGTCATAGGATACCCAGATTTCCGGAGCAAATCGTTTGAGCAGCCGGGCCTGTTCGTTGGTAAGCGCTGTACCCAGCGTCGCGACAACTCCCTGCACGCCGTTCTGTACCAGCGCGACCACGTCCATGTAGCCTTCTACAAGAATGATGCGTTTGAGCTGCCGCTGCTTTTTAAGGAGATTAGCAGCATACACGCCTTTGCGCTTGTTGAAAACAGGCGTATCCGAAGTGTTGAGATACTTGGGCATTGCATCGCCCATAGCACGTCCGCCAAAGCCAAGAACTTGTCCCTGCAAATCGATGATAGGAAAAATAGCACGATTGCGGAACATATCAAAGCGCGTATCTTCCTTGACAACGGCAAGGCCGGCCAGCTTCAATTCTTCCTGCGTGTAGCCTTGGCTTTCGAGGTGCCGCGTCAGCGCGTCCCAATCGTTGGGCGCAGCGCCCAGACCAAATTTGCGGATCGTTCCATCATCAAGTCCGCGACCATGTAAATACTCAAGAATACTGCGGTTTCTATCCTCCCACAGCTGCGCGTGATACCAGCGTGCGGCTTCCCTGTTGGCGTTGAGCAAGCGCTCGTTTCGGGTGCGGCGCTTTTCGTATTCGGGATCTTCGTGCGTTTCCGGAACGGGCATGTGCATTTGCTTTGCCAGAAACTCGACCGCTTCACGATAAGAAAGCCGCTCCATCTCCTCCACGAACTGCACCACATTGCCGCCGGCCTTGCAGCCGAAGCAGTAATAGAGGTTTTGCTCGCCGTTTACAGAAAAAGACGGCGTCTTTTCATGGTGAAAGGGACACAAGCCCCAATACCTTGAGCCGTTTCTTTTCAGGGGAACATAAGCTGATACGACCTGGACGATATCAACCCGTGAGTAGAAATCATCCATCCACGCGGCGGGAAATCTTCCAGCCATCGCTTCTCCCCCTTTCCGCACGTCCTTAATTCGCCATCCGAAGCGTTTTTCCTGCAAAAAACGAAAGATATTTGCACTTTTATTGCGACTTTTGCGAAAAAAGTGCCAACATTCAGCGAACGTATGTTTTTAGCATGAATACGTACTATATGCTTTATACGCTGTAAAAAAGAAAATACCTTCTTTCTCCGTCAAAAAAGACCCTGCCAAAGATTGGCAAGGCTAAAGTTTATTCATCCTTTGAGAATTGCTCGTCCAGCCAGCGGCGTTCCTTTTCGGTGATCGGCGCTGTTTTGAGCAGATCGGGGCGCAGCCTGGCGGTGGTCAGGAGAGCCTGCTCGCGGCGCCATTGATTGATTTTCTTGTGGTCGCCGTTGAGGAGAACCTCCGGCACTTCCATATCCTCAAACACGCGC
>JAZQXQ010000225.1:0-2907 GCA_045632965.1 Clostridia bacterium | reverse complement strand
GAGGGCAAAACCCGCTATACCATCTTTGATTTGTACACTCGAAGCGGCTTTAATCCTGACAAGGATATGCTGTTGGCTCCCATTCAGGCTCCCGAGGGTTATCTGTCCGGCGGCTGGTTCCAGGGCGAGCCAAATTACGTGAAACCCTGGCGCAGCGAGAGCTTTGGTATGCAAGGTGAACCTGGTATGGACTGGAACCTGATGACCTCCCTGCCCGGTTTGTTCTGTGCCGGTGCTGCCGGCGGTCTTGAGGGCAGCAGTTTCGCCTGTTCCTCCGGTTTCTATGCCGGTGAGCGTGCCATGGAATACGCGAAGGAAAATGAAGTCGGTGAAATTGACGAAGAACAGCTGCGTGCCGAACATGAGCGTGTCTATGCTCCAATTCGCCGCTGCGGACAAGAGGGCGCCGACATCAGTTGGAAAGAACTATGGAGCGGCGAAACACGCGTCATGCAGCAATGCTGCGCTGATTTTATGACCGATTCCATTCTGGAGCAGGGGCTGCTTTGGATGGAGAGCATCAAGAACGATGAAGCTCAGCGCACCTATGCCCGCAATCCTCACGAGCTTGCTCGCGTGATGGAAGTGGAAACCCGAATTACAGTGGGCGAGATGTTCCTGCACGCCTGCCGAATCAAACTGAAAACCGATAAAATGGATCTTCCCAAAGGCACATATGTGTTCAATCATCTGGAGGGCAGCGAGGTTAAGACCGAGTATCGCGAAAAAGAGTACTGGCTCAAGGCCCCCTACGCTCCAACCTATCTCGAAAACTATGAAAAATGCACCGGAAAAGGAGGCGTGGAATAATGGCAGATACCTATGTTTATGCAAATCCCACCGGCCCGACCCTTGCCGTCACCATCGACGAAACCATATGCGTAGGCTGCAACTCCTGCGCCAATATCTGCCGGACACAAACAATCATTCCCAACGCCGAGCCCGGCAAGCCTCCGATTCTGGCCTATCCTGACGAGTGCTGGTACTGCGCAAGTTGCGTCGAAGCATGCCGCACCGGTGCCCTTCGGATGAACCTGCCCATCAATCAGCGTATCTTCTATAAGCGTAAAGAAACCGGCGAGATCTTCCGAATCGGCGAAAAAAACTGCCCTCCCAAGAGTTATTTTGTGCCGCCGTACGGATGGGTGGAGGATTGACATGATGTGTGAAAAACTAATTCCTGCCCTGATGAAAACCAAGGACATCTCGAGTGCCAGCCTGAAGCAGGTTGCTCAAGAATTGAATCTGCCCATTTCTCAAGTGGCTGGCGCAGCAACCTTTTACTCCGCCTTTGCCGGCGGCAACGACGGAACAGCCGACCTTTCTTTTGCTCAAGGCGGCAAAGAAGGTGCGATGTTTGGTCCGCCAAATTACGATCGGATCCATGACATCTGCCAGGCAAACAACAAGCTTATCGATACCCTGCGTGCTTCCGGTCTGGTCGGCCGCGGCGGTGCTGCGTTCCCTATTGCAGACAAATGGGAACTGACCAAAAACGCCGAGGGCGAGAAACTTATCATTTGCAATGGCAGCGAAGGCGAAGGCGAGACCTTTAAAGACATGAAGTTAATGCTTCGCGCACCCCACGCCATCATTCAAGGTATGATGCTCTGTGCCGCAGCCATCGGCTCCTCCAAGGGATATATTTATGTGCGCGCTGAATACCCTGAATGCGCCGAAAATCTAAGACAAGCTGTCGCTCAGGCCCCACTTGGCGAATTCTCCATCGAGGTTTGTCTCGGTGCCGGTGCATACGTGTGTGGTGAAGAGACTGCACTGATTCGTTCTCTTCAAGGCCAGCGTGGAGAACCTGCCTTAAAGCCTCCCTACCCCGGCGTAAAGGGTTTAAACGGACAACCCACCGTGATCAATAACGCCGAAAGTTTTGCCGCTGTTTCGGCATATTTCCTCTCCGGCGAGATCAGCAAGCTGTTTACCATCAGCGGCTGTGTAGGCGCTCCCGGTGTTTATGAACTTCCCTACGGCATGACCGTAAAGGAAGTGGCAAATCTGGTCGGCGCAAATAATTTCAAGGGTTTCCGTCTCGGCGGCGGATGCACCGGCAAAATTTATAGCGCAGAGTCTCAGGATATGGTGTTAGACCCCAAGGCCGGCCTGGGAACCGCCAGTCTGTTTTTCTTTGACGGCACGACCAATGTACGCGCTCTCTGCACCGAAAGCGTCTCCTTTTTGGTAAAGCAGTCCTGTGGCAAATGTGTCCCTTGTCGTTTTGGCTCTGAAGAGTTGGAAAAAAAGCTGCGCGAACAGGGCAGCGTCGACGAACTGGAACAGATCTGCCGCTATTTGAAACTCAATTCCCGCTGTGCATTAGGGCAAGGCATCCCCAATACCGTGGAAAGTGCTATAAAAGCATTCCCGGCAGAATTTGTTCGGTAAGGAGGCGGTATCAATGATCAATCTGAAAATCAACGGAATTAATATTACCGCTGAGTCCGGTACGACGATTCTTTCCGCCGCCCGCGCTAACAATATCCATATTCCCACACTATGCTTTCTGAAGGATGTTTTCGCCGACAGTCTGTGTCGCATCTGTGTGGTCGAGGTGATCGGCAGCAACAAGCTGATGCCTGCCTGCTCCACTCCCGTGCGGGAAGACATGGAGGTTTTCACTCACAGCGAAATTGTCGTAGAAAGCCGCAAAATGACGCTGGACTTCATCTGCCGTCATCACCGTATGGATTGCGATTTCTGCTCCCGTGCATCCAATTGTGAACTACACGCCTTGCTGCGTGAGCATGGCATGGATGACCGAATCTATTCCTCGATTTACCACGAGAAAGAAAAGGATTGCTCCTCCCCTGCCATTGTTCGTGACTACAGCAAATGTGTGCTGTGCCGCCGCTGCGAACAAGTGTGCGCCAAGCAGGAGATTTTCGCGGTTGGTGC
>JAZQXQ010000224.1:0-10193 GCA_045632965.1 Clostridia bacterium | reverse complement strand
ATTGGAGCGCGACGGCCTGGTAGAATATGTGCTGCGCCGCGGTGTTGTGGTGCGCGCATTTACGCTGGCGGATATCGATGAGATTTTCACCATCCGCAACTCCATGATGATGCTCATCCTGCCCTCTGTGGTGGAGCGCGTGACCAAGGCGGATATCGCCGAGCTGCGCATCATTCTGTCCGAAATTGACGTGGCGCTGGCGGAAAATGATTTTGACGCCACGGCGCAGTTCAACCGCGCTTTCCATCGCAAGATTGAAAGCCTGAGCGACAAGAAGCGCATCCTGCGCGTGATTGACGATCAGGAAGAATACATCACGCGTTTCTCTGCCATCACCATTGCCAGCATTGAGCGCCGCAACACTGCGCACGAAGAGCATAAGCGCATGGTGGACGCCCTTGAAAAGCGTGACCTGGAAGGCATCAAGGAGCTGTTTGCGCATCATCTGGACGAAAGCAAGCAGACGTGCCTGGCGGCGGTCAAGAACCATCGCTTCTAATAAGGAGAAAACAGCCGATGAAATGGGATCTGAGCGTACTGTATCAGGGCTTTGACGACCCTGCAATTGAAACGGATTTTGCCAGAGTGATCGCTCTGGGCGAAGAAATGAAGACGCTGCTTGATGCGCCCGGCGGCGTTCGGGAAACGCTGGAAAAATATCAGCGCATGAATGAGGAAAGCGATCTGCTGGGCGGTAAGCTGGGCGAGTTTGCCTCTTTGACGATGGCGACGGACGCCACCAATGAGCCGGCGATGCTGCTGATGGACAGGCTGATGAAGCAGTCCGTGGAAGACAGCCTGGTGTCTTCGGCCTTCTCGCGTTATGTGAAAAGCCTTGGCGAGGAGGAATTTGAGCAGGCGATTGAAAGCAGCGAGGAACTGAAAAAGGTGGCGTATGCGCTGCGCTATGCCCGTGCGGCGGCGGAGCATCTGCCCGCGCCGGAAATTCAGGAATGGCTGCTGAATATGTCGCTGACGGGCGCGCAGGCGTTCTCTCAGCTGCGTGATAAGCTGGACGCCACGCTGATGGTGGATTACCGCGGTGAGCAGCTGCCCCTGGCGGCGGTGCGCGGCATGGCGGAGGATCCCGATGCGCAGGTGCGCCGTGATGCATACGAAGCGGAACTGAAAGCCTATCCCAAGATGGAGCAGTCCATGGCGGCGTGCCTGAATGCCATCAAGGGCGAAGGTCTGACGCTGATCAAGGCGGAGAATTTTGATTCCATTCTCGATGAAACGCTTTTCCAGTCGGCGATGGACCGCGAGACGCTGGAAGCGATGTGGACGGCGTGCCGCGAGTTTTTCCCGGCGTTCCGTAAGTATCTGCGCAAGAAGGGCGAACTGCTGGGCCATAAAAACGGCCTGCCCTTCTATGATCTCTTTGCGCCGGTGAGCATCGGCGAGGCGAGCGCGCGCACCTATACGATGGAAGAAGCGCACGAGCTGCTGGTGCGCGAAATGAGCAAGTTCACTCCCGAGATGGGCGAATTTATTGACCGCGCCTTTAATGAGCGCTGGATTGATATGTTCCCCTATGAGGGCAAGGGCGGCGGCGCGTTCTGCGCGGGCATCGAAAGCTGCGAGCAGAGCCGCGTGCTGACCAACTTTACCGGCAGCATGGGCGATGTGAGCACGCTGGCGCACGAGCTTGGCCATGCCTGGCACAATCACTGCATGAAGGGTCTTCCGCTTTCCATGCGCGGTACGCCCATGCCTCTGGCGGAAACGGCCTCCATCTTTAACGAAACGCTGCTGGCCAGCGTTTTGCGCTCGGGCGCCGAAAAGGAAGAGCTTTTCACCATCCTTGAAGCCGAACTGCAGAACGCCACGCAGGTGATCGTGGATATTTACAGCCGTTATCTGTTTGAAACGGCGGTGATCGAAGGCCGCAAGTCGCATCAGCTGTCGGTGGAAGAACTCAAGAACCTGATGCTTGACGCGCAGGACCAGAGCTACGGCGAGGGCCTTGATCCCGAATATCGTCATCCCTACATGTGGGCCTGCAAGAGCCACTATTACATTCCCGGTATGGGCTTTTACAACTTCCCGTATGCCTTTGGCTTGCTCTTTGGCAAGGGTGTGTTTGCCCAGTATCAGGAAAAGGGCGCGGAGTTTGTGCCTGTGTACAATCAGCTGCTGCGTTCCTGCGGCTCGGATGACATTGCCCATGTGGCAGCGAGCGTGGGCATTGACGTGCACAGCGTCGATTTCTGGCGCGAGTCCCTGCGCGTGATTGAAAAAGACATTGAATTGTTTGTCCGTCTGGCGGATGAATACCTCAAGGCCTGATATACCTTTTACGGAGGAACCCAATGCGCAATATCACCGGCATCATCCTTGCGCTTGTGCTGTGCCTGCTTTGCGGCATGGCGCTGGCGGAAGGGGACAGCGATATTACCTATAACGATATCTATAATACGCCGACGACGGCGCCCACGGCGACGCCTGTGGGCTATACGCCCACGCCCGAACCGCCGCCGCCCACGCCCGTGCCTACGGCGACGCCGCGCTATGAGGCGGACGGCAGCGTGGTGCTGACGATTACGGCGGTGGGCGACGTGACCATCGGCCGCAACGCCCAGCACAGCGGCTCCTCGATCTTTGAAAAGGAGCTGGCCCGGCAGAATAATGACATCAATTTCATTTTCCGCAATGTGAAAGACATTCTGTCGGAGGATGATGTGACGATCATCAATTTTGAGGGCGTACTGGCGGAGGAATACTCCATCCCAAAAAACAAGCGCGAGAATTCCTTCCTGTTTATCGGCCCGACGAGCTATGCCGAGGCGCTGGTCAACGGCAGCGTGGAGATCGCCACGATCGAGAACAATCATATCGACGACTTTGGTGACGCCGGTAGAAAGAGCACGCAGGATACCCTGACCGAAAACGGCATCACCTGGGCGGATGAATACAACATGGCCTCGTATGAAACGCAGGGCGTGAAGATCGCCGTGCTGTCCTACAAGACCTTTGATTATTATGATACGCTGAACAGCAAGGTGCCGCGCGAAGTAGCCGCCGCCAAGGAAACGCATGATCTGGTGATTGTGTGCTTCCACTGGGGCGCGGAGAAGGATTATTATCCCAATGATCGTCAGCAGAAGCTCGCGCACGCCACCATCGACGCGGGCGCCGATCTGATCATCGGTCATCACAGCCACCGCATCAATCCCATTGAGCAGTACAACGGCAAATATATTGTCTACTCCGTGGGCAATTTCTCCTTTGCCGGCAACAACAAGCCCGATGATATGTCCACCTTCATCTTCCAGACGCGCTTCCGCGTGAAGGATGGCGAAATCATGGCCAATACGTTCCGCATCATTCCCTGCCGCATTTCCTCCAAAACCGATTACAACGACTTTGCGCCCACGCCCTATACCGAGCAGCTGCGCATTGACAACGTGATCAATACCATGCTGAAAAACGGCAAGTATATTGACAATGCGGTGACGGAATACCCGCTTGACTGGGAATAAAATGGAAAAAATAAAGGCTGTTATCATGGATGAGGCGGCGGTCAGCCGCGCGCTGCGCCGCATCGCCCATGAAGTGATTGAACGCAATAACGGCTGCGAAAATGTGGCGGTGATCGGCATCCGCCGCCGCGGTCTGCCGCTGGCAAGGAAAATTGCCGAGCACATTGAAAGTATCGAAAATATCACGGTGCCTGTGGGCAAAATCGATATCACGCTGTACCGCGACGATCTGCAGCGCATCGGCGATATGCCGCGCGTCAACAATACCAGCGTGCCCTTTGACGTGACGGGCAGGCGCGTGGTGATTGTGGATGATGTGATTTATACCGGGCGCACGGCACGCGCGGCGATCGAGGCCATCTTTGCCCTGGGCAGGCCGGCGATGATCCAGCTGGCTGTGCTGATTGACCGCGGGCACAGGGAATTGCCCATCCGCGCGGATTATGTGGGCAAGAATATTCCTACCTCCCGCACGGAAGTGGTGGCTGTGAAGCTGCCGGGATACGACGGAGAAACCTCCGTGCAGATATTATCGCTCAATTGAACGGGGGATGAGCATGCGCGAAAAAATTGTGCTGCTTTATGAAGACGAAATCGGAAAAATGCTTTGCGACGTGGCTTCGCGCGTACTGACGGCGGTGTCGCTCAGCTTCGGGCATAGCTTTTTGGTGAATGTGAAAAGCTGCGGCGAAGAAGAAATCGACGACGAAACGCTGGATGCATGCACGCAGGCCCAAGCCATACTGATCAGCTCTGCGCAGATGAAGTGTGTGGAATCGCTGATTGCGGAGATGTACTGCAACTGCCGCGTGCGCGATCTGCGCTATGATCATCTGATTGACAATCGCTCGCTGATGGGCGAGGACAGGCCTCTGGATGCGATTATTGTGCAGGCGCTTGAAAACGACGAGGCGGCGCTTTTGTGCACGGCGAAGCAGGGCTATAAGCTGGCGCAGCAGGAAAGCATGCTGCTGCGTCCCGTGCCGCCCGCCGGCACGCTGCGCGAAAGCTGGGAAAAGGCCATGGAAGCGGCGGCGGAGGACTTTGTGATCACCGAAGAAATGCTATTGCCGGATGTGATTCCGCAGGCCATTTATGCGCCGGAGCAGACGGGCGTATTGCTGTGTCCGCCCTATGCCGGCAATGTGCTTTCGCCTGCGCTCACCGCTCTTGGCGGCGCGCCTGCCATGGCGTATGACAAATATCTTGGCGGCCAGTGCCCGGTGTATGCCGCGCTGCCTGCAAGAGAAAGAATTGCCGGCGACGGCGTCAATCCCTTTGGGCTTTTGCGTGCGGTCAATCAGATGCTGCGCGAGGATCTCAATATGGAGATGGAAGCAGACTGCGTGGAAGCGGCCATGCGCAATGTGCTGCAGGCGGGCTGGCGTTCGCCGGATATTGCAGTCATGGGCTTGCCGCAGCTGGGTGCAAACAGCATGACGGACCTGCTGTGCCAGCAGATTGAAGTGGCCGGCGAATGGGTGAGCAAACAATGACAAACATTCCGGAAAATGTCATTTTGCCGGATTATGAGAACTGCGGGCTCAATGTGGCGTCCGCAGTTCTCAGGCATTTTGGCGCAGCGTGCCCGCATCCCGCGCAAAAGGATGTAAAACAGCTGCTTGACGAAAAAGAATACAAGAACATGGTCGTGATGCTCTTTGACGGGCTGGGCAATATGGCGGTTGAAAAGCATTTGGATGAAAATGCTTTCTTGCGCAAATGTGAAAGCGTGCAGCTGACAAGTATTTTTCCGCCGACGACGGTGGCCGCGACAACCACGATTGAAAGCGGCGAAGCGCCCATCGAGCACGGCTGGGTGGGATGGAGCCAGTATATTGCCCCGCTTGACCGGCATGTGGATATCTTTCTTGACCGCGACAGCGTGACGCATGAAAAGCTGGGAGAGGGAAAGTCAATTGCGCATCGGTTTATGCCCTATCGCAATATCTGCGAAAAGCTGTGCGAAACGGGAAATGTGCAGGCGCATATTGTTTCGCCCTTTGGTACGGACATGGTATTTTCGCTGGATGAATTATTTCAAACAGCGCAGTCGCTGTGCCGCGCGCAGGGCCGCCGGTATATCTATACCTACTGGTCAGAGCCTGATCACACGATGCATGACGAAGGCACGGGCACGGTGGGCGATATCGTGCGCGATATCGATGCGCGCGTGCGGACTTTCTGCGCGCAGGCGGAGGATGACACGCTGGTGCTCATTACCGCCGATCACGGGCTGATTGACTGCAAGCATCTGTTCATGCAGGATTATCCGGAGCTGATGGAAATGTGCCTGCGGCCTTTCGGGCTGGAAGCGCGCGATCCGGCGTTTTACGTAAAGCCTGAGTATATGGATGTGTTTCCGGAGGCATTCCAAAAGGCATTTGCGGGCAAGGGTTTCTGGCTGCTGAAAAGCGAAGAGGCAGTGCAGATAGGGCTTTTCGGCAAGGGGAAAGAGCAGGCGCTGCTGCGCTCCTTCCTGGGCGACTATCTGGCGATTTCCACCGGCGAATACGCGCTGAACTGGGAGTATGATCCGCATCCTTTGGTGGGGCTGCATGCCGGAATATCGCGTGATGAAATGCTGGTGCCGCTGATTATAGGCAAAAAGTAACTTGTTACAATGCCTGCGTTGACAAAGAAAGCTCCGCGCCTCTATAATAAAAACAGGCAAAAGTGCCTGCGGAGGAAAACGATGAAGAAAATCCTGTGTATTTTATTGATTTTGCTGCTGCCTGTGATGGCGGCGGCGGATACGCTGACGCTGTCTTTTATAGGCGACTGCAGCATCGGCGAGGCCATCCAGTATAAAGGCAATGAAAACGGCTATACCTGGATGATGGATCAGCATGGATATGACTGGCCTTTTTCGCTGGTAAAGGAATACCTCGAGGCGGATGATTTTACGTTTGCCAATCTCGAGGTTGTGCTGACCAGCCGCACGCGCCATACGGACAAAGTGTTTCCGCTGGTGGCAGAGCCAAGGTATGGCGAAGCGCTGCTGTATTCGGGCATCGACGCGGTGAACACTGTCAATAATCATTGCTTTGATTATTATGTGGAAGGGTATCAGGATACGATTGCCACGCTGGAGGCGCTGCCCATGCAGCATTTCGGCAGCGTATATGTGGGCGGAAAATACGCCCAGGACGTGCTGCTGGAGACGGAAGTCAAGGGCGTGAAGATCGGCGCGCTGGGCTTTACCTATCCGCAGGAAACGGATATCAAGCTGATTAAGCAGCGCATTGAAGCGCTGCGTAATAACGGCTGCGAGATTATCATCGCCAGCATGCACTGGGGACAGGAGACGCATGCCACACAGAACAGCTGGCAGATGAAATTGGCCCGGCAGATTATCGACGCGGGCGCCGACGTGGTGTGGGGACATCATCCGCATGTGCTGCAGCCTGTGCAGTTTTATAACGGCGGCATCATTCTGTATTCCACGGGTAATTTCACCTTCGGCACGATGTCCTCGTCCGTTGACCGCGATACGGGGATATTCCGGTTGTCGTTTGATCTGACGGAGGAAGGCCCCAAAATGTCGCAGCTGCAGGTGATTCCCTGCACGACGACGGGCTCGGGTGATTACCGCGCGCATGTGCTGACGGAAACAAGCGACATGCAGCGCGTGTTTAAAAAGCTGGTGTACACGCGCGCAACCACCAATATGCAAAACCTTCCCGAATCCTTCAAGGAAACAGGCATTGTAAAGATCGAAAACGGCTTGCCCGTTGATTAAAAAACATCATATCAGGCGCCCGGCGCTGCATATCCTGCCAAGAGGTGATGTGCATGCGGCGGGCGCTTTGTTTGTTTGCGGTGGCGCTGATGCTGCTTGGTACGACGGGCGCGACGGACGTAGATACTACCAGCGTGCCGGAGGAAAAGTGGATTCTGATCGAAATTGACCTAAAGCGCCTGACGCTGTATCGGGGAAAAGAAATCCTCCGGCGCTATGCCATCGCTACCGGCGCGTGGGAAACGCCTTCGCCCATTGGCGTATATACCATCGTCGGGCGGTTCAAAACGGAAATGTCGGGGTTTGGCACGCGTTTTTTGAAGCTGAATGTGCCCTACGGTTTGTACGGCATTCACGGTACGAACAAGCCTGGATCAATCGGCAGCAATGCTTCGCACGGGTGCTTTCGGCTGAGCGTCAGGGATGCGGAGGAACTTTACGATCTGGCGCCCAACGGCACAAAGGTATATATCGAGGGAGGGGCGTACGGCCTGCTGGGCGATGGGCTGCGCACGCTGAAATCGGGCGACCGCAGCAGTCATGTGATGGAGGTGCAAAAGCGGCTGCGGCTGCAGGGTTTTTATCATGGAGAGCCGGACGGTATATACGGCGCGGCGACAACGCAGGCGGTGCTTGCTGCGCGCAAAGCATATCAGCTGAGCGCGGAGGATATTGTGGACGGCGCGTTGTATGAGAAGATAGGAATTGTGCTTTTTGAGTGATAGCGCGCAAAATGTGTGCATAGAGTGAAGCATGGAATGGATGGAGTGCCTGCCGGAGCAGCTTAAGCGGCAATTGCGGCAGGAGGAGATGCTGTGCGACGTGCGGCTGTTTGCGGGTATGCCTTGCTGTATCCGCACGATCAGCGGTGAAAGGCTGCTGGATTTTACGCCGGATGCGCGCTTGCTTTATGAAATGGCGCAGCGGCTGTGCGACCGGATGCTGCGTTTGTCGCCGGAAAAGACGGGGCAGGGATTTATATCGCTGCGCGGAGGTCACCGCATGGGATTGATGGGGCGCGTGACGCAAAAGGACGGGCAGATGGTATTGCAGGAGGTGGGCAGCATCTGCCTGCGCATTGCCCATGAGGTGCGCGGCTGTGGCGAAAGCGCGGCTGTGCGCTTTTTGCAGGAGCGGCGGGGCATGCTTTTGTGCGGCATTCCAGGCAGCGGAAAAACGACCATGCTGCGTGACGCCGTGCGGGTGATATCGGAAGGCGGCGCGGCGGTGGGACTGAGCGATGAACGCGGGGAGATAGCGGCTTGCGTGCAGGGCGTGCCGCAGCTGGATGTGGGCCCGCGCACGCATGTATTGGACGGCTGCCCCAAAGCAGAGGCGCTGCGCTGGCTTTTGCGGGCGGCTTGTCCGTCGCTGCTGGCGATGGACGAACTGTACGGTAGGGAGGAATGCCTTGCCGTGCAGGAAGCGGCTGCCTGCGGCGTGCCGGTGATTGCCACGATGCATGCAGACTCGGCACAATCGCTTTGCCGGCGCGAGGGTATGCGCGAACTGCTGGCGCAAGGGGTATTCACACAGGTGATATTTATCCGCGACAGAGGCATTGAAAGCATGATGACGGGGGATGAGGCGCTGTGCTGCGCGCGGTGATGGCGGGATTGACAGGGACGGCGCATGGCTTGATTGCATCGCAGCGGGTAACACAGCGCGCGCAGATGCTGCGCAAGTGGTGCGCGGCGCTTGAAAGCGTGCGGACAAATTGCGCCTGCCTGCGCTTGCCACCGGAGGAAATATGGCAATTGAGCGCGGTGGAAACTGGTTTACATCTGACAATGGAAGCGGCGGAAGGCGAAATGTATACGCTGACAAAGGAGGAAAAGCGATGGCTGTTATCCTGCTTTCAAATACTGCTTGACGGTACGCAGGAGCAGCAGATCCGGCAGCTGGAACACGTATGCGGCTTTTTTGAAAGGC
Organism: Clostridia bacterium; assembly: GCA_045632965.1. GTDB lineage: Bacteria > Bacillota > Clostridia > Christensenellales > Aristaeellaceae > SFMI01. The sequence goes on along the minus strand of JAZQXQ010000224.1, from coordinate 1,037 downwards.
GTCTTTTGCTAGCGGAGGAAAAGCAGCGCCGGGATGCAAAACTGTACGCGGCGCTTGGCGTTTTCGGCGGGCTGATTCTATTTCTTGTGTGTTTATAAGGAGGCGGTATGCAGGTTCAGGAGCTGTTGCAGATTGCAGGCATTGGCGTATTGGTGGCGGTGATCGGGCAGATTCTCACGCGCGCAGGCCGCGAGGATATGGCGACGATGACGTCCATTGCCGGGCTTGTGATTGTGCTGATGCTGGTGGTGACGCTGATTGCGGAGCTCTTTGGCAATGTGCAGAGCATTTTCGGGCTGTACTGATGGAAGAGTTTCTCAAATTCCTGGCGCTTGCATCGGGCATGGCGGTGATTGCTATGACGGTGCGCGGCTTGCACAGGGAAATGGGCATGGTATTTTCGCTGGTGTGCGGCGCGGCGCTTTTATTGCTGGTGACCGAAAAGCTCTCGCAGGCGGTGAGTGCATTTCGTGGCATGGCGCAATTGGCGCAGATCGGCAGCGAGCAGACGAATGTAATTCTGAAGTCACTGGGGGTATCGCTGCTGGGAGAATTTGCCGCGCAGGCCTGCCGCGACGCGGGGGAGGAGAGCCTGGCGATGCGCGTGGAGCTGGGCGGGAAAATCATGCTGGTGATGCTGTCGCTGCCGCTGCTGGAGGAAATCGTGACGCTGATTATGGAGATGACGGCATGAAGAAAGCTGTGGTTTTCATTGTTTTCCTGTTGCTTGCAAGCGGCGGACGCGCGGAATCGCTTGATGCGGGCTTGGCGCAGGTGCTTGGCGGCATGGATGTAGCGCCCCTTGAAGCGGCGGCGGAGACGGAAAATCTGGCGGATATGCTGCTGCAGCTGGCCAAAGGACAAGCAATCATAGACGCGGAAACGGTGCTTTTACGGCTGAAGGAAGCAACCTTTGGTGAATTATCCGTAAGCTTTGAACGGATGCTGACGCTGACTGCGCCTTCGCTTTTGTGCGCGCTGGCGGGCATGCTGCGCGGCAAGGGCAGGGGCTTGGCCATCACTGCGGAAAATGTTTG
>JAZQXQ010000223.1:0-2544 GCA_045632965.1 Clostridia bacterium | reverse complement strand
TGGTACTTGAGCAGCGTAATAACGATCATGAAGGGAATGGAGGCCAGCAGGTCAACAATGCGCTCCATGACCAGGTCGATCTTGCCGCCGTAGTAGCCTTCAATCGAGCCGTAGATCGCGCCCACCGTCAGGTTAACGCTGTCAACGATGATCGCCAGGATGAAGGAGAAGCGGGCGCCGCTGGACAGGCAGGTGAGGATATCCTGACCGGCGTCCGTCGTGCCCAGCAGGAAGGAGGGCGAGGTGATGCCGTCGTTGGCCAGGTAATGCGTGTAGATATAGTACTCGCGGTAATCGACGCGCACCTTCCACAGATCGCCGTCCATCTTCTGGGCGTAGCTGTACAGCTTTTCTTCGCCTTCCCAGAACATCTTGCTGGTGTACATATCCGTGCCGTTTTCGGCCAGATAGATCGGCACAAAGTTGCCTTCCTTATCGTAGACGATCTCCGTCTTGCGGCCGGAGCCCAGCTTGGTGCGATACCAGATGTTGGCGTTGTTTTCATCCTGCTCAGCCTTGGGACGCAGCTTGGGATCGGTGATGGGATAGATCACCTGCACCTGCTTTTCATCCTGATAGGCCTGCAGCGCCTGATATTCGGCGGTGGACAGCGTCACATACTGAATGCCCACGGCATTGTAGGTATCCAGGCGGAACTTGTACAGGTCCTTGGTCTTGCCCATGTACGTTTCGGTAATGATCTCGGGCTCGCCCATGATCACTTCGCGGCCGGTCTCAATCTGAATGGCGCGATACATATCATACGCCAGCAGGTTTACTTCCTTGTTCGTGCCGCCGTCCCAGAAACGGATGCCCAGATTGCGGAACAGCTCATTCTTGGGCATGATGAACTTGTAGTAAGCATCATGATAGGAAACCGTGTACTGAGACAGGATGGGCGTAACCACGGCAAAGAGCACCATGATCACGATGATGATGAACGCCAGAATGGAGCCCTTGTTCTTGGCAAAGCGGTTGAGCGCATCGCGGAAGTAGCTTACGGGCTTGGTCTCCAGCTTGTTATCATGCAGGTTGCCGTCCGTCACATGGAAGGTGAATTTTTCTTTGGAAATCTGATAATCCTGTGCCTTCATTTACTTCGCCCCCATCCTGATTCTCGGGTCGATCACGCCGTAAGACAGGTCGATCACCAAACCTGCGGCCAGGCCTACCAGAAGATAGAAGCCCGACAGCATCATAAAGAAGTCATAGTCCTTGAAGTTGATGGCAGACAGATACAGACCACCAACGCCGGGGATGGTGAAGATCTTTTCGATAACCAGCGAACCGGACAGAACGCTGACGAATTCACCCACGATGGAGGGGAAGATGGGCACCATGGCGTGGCGCAGCGCATGGCGGGTAGTCGCCTGCGCCTTGGTCAGGCCCTTGGTTCTGGCCAGCAGCATAAATTCGCTGGTCAGCACTTCGGTCAGTTCCGCACGGGTAAAACGCGCATAGCCGGCAATAGAGCCAAAGCACATGGCAAACACAGCAGGCAGCATGGAAACGAACATCTTCTTATTGAAGAACAGCGCCCAGTTGCCCGTGCCGGGAGTATACACATAGTTTTTCGCGGGATACGCCTTGATGATCTCCGCAAAGGAGGCCACCTTCAGCGGCAACGCGTCCATCTTGAAGCACACAAGGAACAGCAAAAGCGAACCGTACACAAAGCTCGGTACAGAGATAACCACCATAACGCCCGTGCTGATCAGGTGATCCTGCCACTTGTTCTTCTTCAGGGCAGCAAGAATGCCCAGCGCAATGCCGATCGGCACCGCAATCAAAGAAGAGTAGATATTGATCAGGATCGTGGGAGGCAGCTTTTCTACGAACACGTCCCATACGGCGCGGCCGCGGTATTCGGGAATATTAAAGCCGATACCAAAGTCGCCGTCCTTGAAAATTCTGCGCATATACTGCACAAACTGTTCGGGAATGGGATCGTAATAGCCGCGGGCGGCAAACTGCGCGCGGATTTTGTCGGTGTCCTGGCCGAAGCCGGCGGTATCGTCAAAAGGAAGAAGCTTGATCAACACAAAGCATGTTACAAAAATAATCAGAAAAGTCATGATCATCAGACCAATTCTTTTGCAGATATATTTAAACATATACATACCCGGTAATCTCCTTTCTGTTTTTTCTGCTGTTACTTTGTGGCCTGCGTAAAGCCCGTGATAAATATAAAGTCTGCGGCGACTTTGCGCCGCGGAAATTCTGCAATAACCTGCCGTATCCCAGAACTTCCGCAGCGCAAAGCTTGGGAATGCAGCCGGATTTGGCTATATTACAGCCAAATCCGGCGCTCAAACAGAATGCGACAATGAGGGATCGTCGCAAAACGATCCCTCATCGCCGTTTAAGTCAGGTCGCTAAATTACTTGTAATTCAGCTGGCCACCCTGCTCGGCAACCGCGGCGGCCCACTGGGCGTCGTCGTAGTTGTAGGTCATGTACTTCCTGCCGCCGTAGCCCATGAAGGTGTTGTACTCATAAGTGATGTAGTCCACCTTGTAGGACAGCATGGAGGCAGAGAAGCTGT
>JAZQXQ010000222.1:0-8805 GCA_045632965.1 Clostridia bacterium | reverse complement strand
TGATTCGGTTTTGTCCATCAACGCATCCGGCAACATGATTGTTATCCGCACACTGGCAGCCAGTGCCAATGCCGCCGGCGAAGCCATTGATAATATGCGCTGGCCTGAAATTCTTGGCACCATCAGCGGTGACAATACCATTTTCGTCGTCGTGCGCAATGAATCCGAAGTAGACTCTGTTGTGGAGCGCTTCCGTGAAATTCTGAAATAAAAACATCAGGTACAGATATGCTGCTGCAATTGCTTGTTCGCAATCTCGCGCTGATCGATCAGGTAGAGATCACCTTTGATCAGGGCTTGCATGTGCTGACCGGTGAAACCGGCGCCGGTAAGTCTATCGTTATTGATGCAATGAATCTTCTGCTCGGTGGTAGGGCAGACCGTGAGCTCGTCCGCACAGGTTGTGAAAAAGCCTATGCGGAGGGGCTTTTTGACGTGCAGAATTGTCCTTTGGCGCTGAAATGGCTGGATGAAAAGGAAATAAGCACCGAGGAGGGCTGCGTTACGCTGGCGCGCGAGATATCGGCAACAGGACGCAGCGTATGCCGTATTCAGGGGATGTCGGTGCCTCTTTCAACGCTTAAGGAGCTTGCTGCGTTGCTGATGGATATGCACGGACAGCATGCGCATCAATCCTTGCTGGATGACAAGAATCATCTCAAATGCCTCGATGCCATGGGAGATAATGATCATCAGCAGCTTCTGCAGCAGATTGAAGAAGCATATAAGTGCTATCGCGAGGATGCGATGGCATACAAAAAATTGAAAAAAGCCAGCGCGCAGGCAACCGAGCGGATGGAATTGTTGCGCGAACAGGAAAGCGAGCTTTCCGCTGCTGAACTGGTGGACGGCGAAGAGGAGGAACTGCAGCAGGAGCGGGATCGCTATCGCAGCAGTGAAAAGATTTCTCAGGCGCTGCGGGAAGCTTATACAGCGCTGTATGAGACGTCCGGAAAAACTTCTGCCGTGGAGCAATCTCGCGGCGCCATGCGTGCGCTTAGTGCGATCTCGGGCTTTGGTAAAGAATATGCTGATCTGAGCAACCGCGCAGAAAGCTTGTATTATGATCTGGAAGATCTTGGCCTTGCTGTTCGCTCGCAGCTGGATGCAATGGATGATGATCCGGAGAGGGCAGCTTTTGTAGAGGAAAGATTGGATCTTCTGCGCAAGCTGTCGCGCAAGTACGGCGCTACCTCCGGTGAAATGCTGAAAAAACTGGATGAGATCCGGGAGGAGATCGCTCAGTTTGAAGATATTGATGATACGCTTGAAAAGCTGAAAAAGAAAGCGCTGGCGGCTCTTGGCAGCTATCAGACATTGGCAAAAAAGCTGACAGATTCCCGCAAGCGTCTGGCAGAAGATTTTTCGCAGAAGATGGAAGCGCAGCTGCATGATCTGAACATGCGCGGCACGCGTTTCTATGTTGATTTTGCAGCGCCGCTCGAATCGCCCTCTCCTTGCGGTGCAGACGTTGTTCAGTTCCAGATTGCACCCAATGCCGGCGAAGAGAAAAAGCCTTTGGCCAAGATCGCTTCGGGCGGTGAATTGTCGCGCGTGATGCTTTCGCTGAAGGCACTATCCGCAGAGCGTGCTGAAATCCCGTCGATGGTGTTTGACGAAATCGATACCGGCATTTCCGGGCGCACAGCACAGGTTGTTGCGCAGAAAATGTGGGATATCGCCCGTTATCGTCAGGTGATTTGTGTAACGCACCTGCAGCAAATTGCCGCAATGGCCACAAAGCATTATTTGATTGCCAAAGGTGAGCGCGACGGGCGGACGCATACATCTGTTACAACGCTTACGGGGGATAAGCGCGTCACGGAAATTGCACGCATGCTCAGCGGTGTATCGGAACAGAGCGAAAGTGCAATGGGGCACGCTTCCCACATGCTTGAAGAAGCAAAGGCTTATCGCGAAAATGAATGACTTTTTCCAGCCGTAGCATATACGGCTGTTTTTTGTGAGAAAAACTTTACAAAATTGTTTCAAATACATGTATTCCCTCTGTACGCAAAGGGGAATTATGTGCTATAATATAGTGTGCATCTCTGTGAGCAGATGCGGAAAAGGATCATGACAGATGCAACGCGAACTGATACTGGCTTCCGGCTCTCCCAGGAGACGTGAGCTTTTGACATTGATGGGGATTCCCTTTACTGTTTGCGCCGTTGATGTGGATGAAGGCCTGCATGGAGAACCATCTGAAGTTGTATCGCAGCTGGCGCTCAGAAAAGCGCGCGCCGCATACGCTCAGCATCCTGGGCGTACGGTGCTTGCTGCCGATACGCTGGTTCATAAGGACGGACAAACGCTGGGAAAACCGCGTGACGAAGAAGACGCCCTGCGGATGCTTTTGTGGCTGTCTGACGGTGAAAACATCGTATATACCGGCGTTTGTGTGATTGATGGCGAAACGGGCAATGAAGATGTCCGCTGTGATGCGGCGCGGGTACGTTTTGTACACATCGATGAAGCTGCCGCCCGCAGGTATATAGCTTCCGGCGAACCGATGGACAAGGCCGGCGCATACGGCGTACAGGGGATGGGCGGAATGTTTGTTTCGTCTATCGAAGGAAGTCCTTCCAACGTGATCGGGCTTCCGATGCATGTGGTTCGCGACATGCTCAAGAAAATCAACTGGGAATTATAAAGAACAAGGATGTGCGTTTATGGCAATCATCGCACCTGATATTGGTATCGATCTTGGTACCTCCAATACAATGCTTTATGTAAAAAACAAGGGGATCGTCATTGACGAACCCACCCTTGTAGTGGTGGGCGGCAGAAAGAAGCAGGTAAAAGCGTTCGGAGATGACGCGCGAGTACTGCTGGGCCGCACATCCGGCGAGGAAATGGCCGTTCATCCGTTGGAAGACGGCGTTGTCAAGGATTTTAATATGACCCGCTATATGCTGGAATATTTTATCCGTAAAGCAATTGGCTCTTCCCGTCTAATTCGCCCGCGCGGCCTGATTACCGTTCCCTGCCGCTGCAAGGAACTGGAGCGCCGCGCCGTACGCGAAGCTGCTGACAGCGCCGGTATCCGCAAGGGTGCTTTATATCTGATTGACAAGCCCTTTGCGGCTGCGCTCGGCTCCGGTCTGCCGGTGTTTGAGCCTCGCGGCAGCATGGTGGTGGATATCGGCGGCGGCACAACGGACGTTGCTGTTATTTCTCTTGGCGGCGTGGTTGTTTCGCGTTCCGTACGTGTTGGTGGTCGCAAGATGGATGCTGCCATCATCAACTATATCAAGCGCAAGTTCAATATTGAAATCGGCGAGCGCACGGCGGAGGAACTGAAAATTGACCTTGGCGCTGCGCTGCCTTCCAATGATACCCGTCGTGCTTATGTGCGCGGCCTTGATCTGGTGACCAACCTGCCGCAGACAACGGATATCAACTCTACCATGATTTACGAAGCGCTGCGCGCTCCCTGTCAGGCAATTCTCGCCGCTATCCAGTATGTGCTTGAGCGCACTCCGCCCGAGCTTGCTGGCGACGTGATGCGCAGCGGCATTCATTTGACGGGCGGCGGCGCGCTGCTCAGCGGCCTTGATCGCTTTATCGCCACCGAGCTTGACATGCCCGTACTTCTGGCCAAAGAGCCGCTTGACTGCGCTGCTATGGGCGTTGGTCATCTGTCTGAAAATATTGATTTGCTGCAGCGTATGGGACCGAGCATGCCGCAGCGCGATGATGAGGAATAAAATCCCGGAGGAAAGCAATGCTCCGAAAAGAAAAGAAGCCTGTTGATAAGGCTGCGGAAAGCCAGGAAACGACAAGAAAATTCCTAGCTGCCGAAAAGACCGATCACAAGAAAAAGCAAAAGAATCGTGAAAAAAGCAGAGCGCTGCGCAATGTTGCCTTTGCTTTGATTGTCGTTCTTCTGCTGGGTATCATTACGTGTCTGATCACATTCCAGTTTTTCCCCGAAATCAAAGTGCTTGACGTTCCTCGCCGTGCAATCTCCTATGTGATGAAGCCGGTGCAGGAAGCTTTTTCGTCCGGCACTGGCTGGTTCTTTGATTATGTACGCCGCATAAAAATCCGCAACAATATAGAATATGAATACGAGCAGCTGTATGAGAAATATGACGAACTGCTTAGCCAGGTCATGCTGGTGGATGAACTGCAGACACAGATCAATGAATATCAGGATCTTTTGAGTGAAATGCAGACACATTCTCAGTTTGACGGTATTGCCGCGCGCGTGATTGGCAGCGATTCCACCAACTATTTCTCTTCCTTTACCATCAATGTAGGCACAAACCACGGCGTTGACAACTATATGGCGGTTGTTAAATCCGGCGGCCTGGTCGGCTATACCTATGACGTGACAGAAACGACCGCCAAGGTACAGGCGATCATCAGCAGCGAAACGAGCATTTCTGCGCTGATTTCTTCTTCCCGTTATCAGGGAACGATCACCGGTACTTTAGGTATTGATGGCGAGCCGATGTGCCGTATGTACTATCTCAATATCGATCATCTTCCGCGTCAGGGCGATGTTGTGGTTACTTCCGGCGTAGGCGTTGAATTCCCTAAGGGCATTCCGATCGGTACCGTCAGAGAAAGTACCCGCGGTCTTGACGCCGGCAAATCCTATGTCGTTGTCGAGCCCTATGTTGACTTTGAACGCATTGAAAATGTCATAGTCTATCGTTATCAGCCCTCCTATGCCGAAGCAGCTGAGGTGCGTGAAGACGATGAAGAGCGTGAGTATGATCAGCTGCCTACGGCTCGTCCCGTGCCTACGTTTGCTTCCAACGCCGGCCTTGAATTTAACGCCGGCGAAGTGACGCCTACGCCTTCTGCGGAAGCTGCAACTGAAGAAACTCCGTCTCCCGAGGATGAGACGCCTGCTGCTTCCGACGCTCCGGCCGTACCTGATGATAAGCAGGCAAACGCGACCGAAATGCCGCCGAACCTGTCGTACGAAGATGTTCCCGGCACGCCTACTCCTGTTCCTACGCCTACGCCCACGCCTTCTCCATCGCCCACGCCTACTTTCTCGATCCATGATATGACCGTGGAGGAAGACGACTGATGCGTAATGTCCTCAAAGCGACGCTGCTGACGCTCATCTGCTATTTGCTTCAGGTATGCGCTATGCCATATCTAAAGATTGACGGCGTGATCGGCAATCTTGTGGCGGTCAACGTGGCGATTCTGACGGTATCGCTGGGCAAAAAATATGCCTTCGGCGCATCGTGCGTATCCGGTATTCTGCTGGATGTGATGACGTCGTCGATTGCCGGCTTTTATGCGGTTATTTATCCCGTTACAAGCATGATATTTGCCATAGTATTTGCCGATATGAGCGACGAACGCCGGGAAATCCGACGCAACCGCAACAAGAATTCCCGCGATATGAACCCGCATATCCGCATCCCGCTCAATGCCATGAGCGTTTGTCTTCTTCTTGAAGTGATTTTGCTTACTTATACAACGCTATCCGGTACCGTGCTGACGCTGCGTCATATTGCGCGTGTGCTGCTGGCTGTTGTATATACAGGTGCGATGGCCTGCATCTTGATGTGGCCTGTACGTGCCTGGCTGCATATGTATGGCGGCCGCGTGGAGCGTGCTGTCACTTATGGAGATCAACATGAAGAAAATTAGTACTCCCCGCATCATACTGGCGGTCATTGTGCTGGCTGCTTGCTTTGCCTATCTGATTCAGGGATTGGTAAAGCTGCAGCTGATAGAAGGCGAAAGCTACGCCGAAACCGCCAGCCAGCAAAGCATCAAGACAATCAGAATCACCGGTACGCGCGGTATGATCACCGATGCGGAATCGGTTATTCTTGCGATGTCCGAAGATGTCTATAACGTCACATTTTACCGCGAGGCAACCTCGACCAAAGCTGAGTATCTTGCCTATACGAAATCCATTATTGATGCAATCAATATCATCGAGAGCCACGGCGGCGAGATTAAGGTGGAATTTGTCATTGCTCGCAATGAAGAAACCGGTATGCTTGAGTACCAATTCGGCGAGGGGATATCTGAAAGCGCCTGGCAATCCCGAAGCAACCGTTGGCGTGAAAATCACTATATAACGCAAGCGAAGTATGATGATCCGCAAGTTGCCTATGACCTTCTGTTCGACAGATACCAGTTTAATACGCTTAAGGAACAGGGCCTCACTTATGATGAAGAAACGGTCCTAAAGGTCATGGCGATTTACAACGAGATGCAGATGAATGTGTATAACTCTGTGCCCGTTGTTATCGCCGAGGATGTTAATTTTGCCACTGTAGCCGAAATTGAAGGCCGCAGCATGATGCTCAGCGGTTTTGATATCGAAGTGGGTTCCAAGCGCGTCTATCCGCGTGGCGCCCTTGCTTCCCAGCTGATCGGCTATGTCGGTCCGATTTCCTCTTATGAAACCTATTACAGCGATCTTGAGCCGCTCGGCTACCGACTGACGGATACCATCGGCAAGGACGGTATTGAGTCGAGCATGGAAAATTGGCTGACAGCCAATATCGATTCGCGTTCCGGCTACCGTGTCATGGAAAAGGACAACAACGGTTCTTTGACACGCGAGCTTGAATATCTGGAGCCGCAGGACGGCAACAACGTAAAGCTTACGATTATTGCCAGCTACCAGCAGGCCGCTGAGCGCGCTATTGAAGAAAATGTGCGCAGCACCCGCGAGCAGCAGGAAAAGAAGCTGGCCAGCGGTACCTGGCTTGAAACCAATAAGGATAAAATTGCGCAGCGAGATTGGGAAAAATATCCCTTGCAATTGGCTGATACCGGCGTATTGATGGTCGTTGACATTGATAACGGCAATGTATTGGCGATGGCACAGTATCCGACGTACGATCTGAATATGCTGGTTGCCGGCGGCGATACAGCCGCTGAAATTCTACTGGACGAGCGCAACGTGATGATGAACTACGCCATTCAGCAGCGCGCCGAGCCCGGCTCTGTTTTCAAGATGGTTACCGCGCTGGCTGCGATGGTGAACGGTAAGCTTTCGCCGACCGATACCATCAGCGACGCCGGTCCCTATATGGAATACACAACCAAAGAGGAAGATGCGCCGATCTGCTGGATTGCCAAATCGCAGCGCAGCCAGCACAGCCATCAGACCATCATTGAAGGCCTTTCCAACTCCTGTAACTACTTCTTCTACGAGTTGGGTTCGCGTCTGTATAACCGCAAGGAAGGCAGCCTGCTGCTGTATTCTTTCTCCGAGGAGATGGGCCTGACTAAGAAGACGGGTATTGACCTGCCGGGCGAATTGCGCGGCGTTGTGGGCAATCAGGCCAATCTGTACGACCCCAGCGTTTCGCTCAACGAGCAGCGCACATGGCAGCCTTTGCTGGTTGCGGCGTCTATCAAGGAGCATCTGCTTTCCATCGGCGAAAGCTATGGCATATTCTATGATGAACAACGTTTGAATGCATGCATCAAGCGCCTGATGGATATGGCTGTTACCACTGACCAGGGAAACTGGATTGTCAGCATGCGCCCGATCCTGATGGAAGAACTCAACATGACGCGCGACATGGTTATGCTGGCTGCAACCATGAATGATATTTACAACTATCTGAACGATATCAAGTGGGGCGGCAGCATGGAAATACAGACGGCAATCGGCCAGGGTATTACGCTGGTTACGCCGGCAGCCATGTCCCGCTATATCGCATCGCTTGGTAATGGCGGCAAGGTGTGGAATCTGAACATTATCGATTCCATCATTTCGCCGGAGGGCGAGGTTATCAGCAAGCGCTCGCCGAATCTGCTCAATCAGCTGGAAGGCGTGGAGCCTTATCTGCCCTACATCAAGGCCGGCATGGAAGGCGTGGTTGACGATTCCGGTACCGCTGAAAAGCACTTTAAGAATTGGCCGTACAGAGACGAGATCTGGGCTAAAACCGGAACGTCTCAGGTGACGATCGGTAAAATCAAGCTGGATCTTGAGAACAACGCCTGGTTCTGTGCGCTGACGCCTTATGAACAGGCTGAAATCGCCATCGTATGCTTTATTCCCAATGGTTATTCGGGCGGTGAAGCCTCCGTTGGTGTGAAGAACTTTATCACCTGGTGGATGGGCGAACAGGAAAAGGAAACCGGCGCGCCCTCTGTGCTGCCCGGAAATGAATTGATGCCATAAAAAAGGAGAGCGCTATGGGCAAGGTTTGGATGATTGCATCTGGCAAAGGCGGCGTTGGTAAATCAACAATCAGCGCTGCGCTTGCTGTTGCCCTTGCAAGGCACAAACGGCGCGTATGCGTGATTGACGCTGATGTCGGCCTCAAAGGCATTGACCTGATGCTGGGAATGGAGAACCGAACGGTCTTCGATTTGTTTGACGTATCGTCCGGCGATGCGAAGCTGAATGACGCCTTGGTTTTTCACAGCGATTATCCGCAGCTTGCCTTGCTCTCAACTTCTCAGGCGGAAATGCCCGACGCCATGACAAAAGAGCGTCTGAGCATGGTGCTCAAAACGCTCAAAAGGCAATTTGACTTTATCTTGATTGACTGCCCGGCCGGAATCGGCAGCTCATTTACGGTTGCCGGTGAACTGTCCGACAGCTGTATACTGGTTGTTACGCCGGATGACATGTCCATCCGCGACGCCGAGCGTGCCTCGTCTGTGCTGTTTGAGAACAATCGGCTCGAAATGCATCTTGTTGTCAATCGCGTGGATGAAAAGCTGATCTATGATTCGCTGACCATGCAGCCTTCGCAGATTGCCGATGCGCTCGGGGTTCCCTTAATTGGCGAAGTGATGGCAAATCCGCTGATCTACCGCGCATTGCTGTCGCATAAATCTGCATCA
>JAZQXQ010000221.1:0-2889 GCA_045632965.1 Clostridia bacterium | reverse complement strand
GGCCGTATGGTCATCCGCAATGCCTCCTACGCGCATGATTTCCGCCCCATTGAGGAAGATTGTGATTGCTATGCCTGCCGCAATCACTCCCGTGCCTACATTCGCCACCTGCTCAAGGCCGGCGAGATCACGGGCGGCCGCCTCGCCACCATCCATAACCTGCGCTTCCTTCTGCGCATGATGGAAGAAATCCGCGAAGCGATCGCCGAGGATCGTCTGGAAGAATATCGCCGCGATTTCTACAACCGCTACGATATGTCCCGCAATTTCTAAACAAGCTAAAAGGCTTCGGAATTTTCCGAAGCCTTTTCTTTATTTGATATATTCGCCAATAAACGATTGAATCTCCCCGTGCAGCTCCTCTGTCCAGAAGCTTCCCTCATGCGGCGCATTCTTCATGCAGATCATCCGCGTGATTGCGCCGGCTTTGCCCAGTTTTTCATACATCAGCGTCGCCTGGTCGTAGGGCACAATCTCATCCGCATCCCCCTGCACAATCAGCGTGGGCGGAATTTTCCCGCACGAATCCACATAATTGACAGGGCTCATGTCTTTGAGCACCTGATACACGTCGTTTTTCCCCACCAAGCCGCGGAAAGGCTCGATAAACGGCACATTGTCATACGAAGGATCGTGAATCATTTTGAGGTAATGCTCCGGCAGCATTTCAATCAGATCCGTCGGACCAAAGCATTCCACCACGCACTGTACGGTATCTGAATACTCCTTGTATTCTTCCGTCTTGAAGCGCTCATCATCGCCGGTGAGGCCCACCAGCAGCGCCGTATTGCCGCCCGAGGACGTGCCCCAAATGCACACGCGCTCCGGGTCAATGGCGTATTCCTGCGCATGCGCGCGCAAAAAACGGATCGCCGTTTTGGTATCTTCAAGATACGCCGGGAAGGGATGACCCTCCGCCGCATTGCGGTGCGTGATCGTCGCCACGGCAAAGCCCGCGCGCGCATACTGGCTCAGCTGGGGAATCTGCTTATAAATATTGGGGAACGTCCAGCCCGAGCCCTGCACAAACACAATCAGCGGTCTTGCCGGATGCTCCTTTGCTTCCTTATCCCGCCAGGGCAGCATCAGCGCAAGCTTCAGCCCTTCCGGCAGCGCATGAGAGTATACGATATCCGTTTCCAGCTGCGCCATGCCGGTAAGCTCAGGATTATTATGCATTACTTTGATATCAGGATATGCCAAAGAAAACACCTCATTATGATCATGATGCTTTATTATATCGTTACCTTGCGGTCAATGCAAGAAAATCAATAGCATTTTCTATGTTCTTTGTGTGTTTTCATTGCAAGCAAGCGCAAAATATGGTATAGTAATATGAAAATATTCGGCGACATCGCCTATAAACAGTATATGGAGGAATCTTATTATGGCACGCAATCAGTTCGGCGGCTTCGGCGGCCCCAATATGCAGCAGCTCATGCGTCAGGCTCAGAAGATGCAGCAGCAGATGGAAAAGGCGCAGGAAGAACTTGACGCCATGGAATATGAAGCCAGCTCCGGCGGCGGCATGGTCACCTGCAAGGTATCCGGCAAGCGCGAAATCCTCTCCCTTACCATCAAGCCCGAAGCGGTCGATCCCGACGATGTGGAAATGCTGCAGGATATGGTAATGGCAGCCGTTAACGAAGCGCTGCGCGCCGGTGAAGACAACCGCGAAAAGACCATGGGCGCCATGGCTCCCAAGGGTATGGGCGGCATGTTCTGATGAGCACGTCCTCCATCGAACCCATCTCCCGTATGGCGGCACAGCTCTCGCGCCTGCCCGGCATCGGCCGCAAAAGTGCGCAGCGCCTGGCCTATCATATCGCCGGCATGCCCGAGGATGAAGTGCACGCCCTGGCCGCCGCCATCTGGCAGGGGCGTAAAGCTGTGCATTACTGCACCATCTGCGGCAACTATGCGCAGGAGGATACCTGCCTTGTCTGTCAGGATGAAAAGCGGCAGAACGGGCAGATCTGCGTGGTGCGCGACCCCCGCGATGTTGCCGCCATGGAGCGCATGCGCGATTATACGGGCCGCTATCATGTGCTGGGCGGCACGCTCTCCCCCATGAGCGGCGTCGGCCCGGATGATATCCGCATCCGCGAGCTTCTCTCCCGCCTGTCCACCGAGCAGGTGGAGGAAGTCATCCTTGCTACCAATCCCGATATTGAAGGCGAGGCCACCGCGGCGTATATCGCGCGCCTTATCAAGCCCATGGGCATTCGCGTCACGCGCATTGCGCACGGCGTGCCGGTGGGCAGCGATCTTGAATATGCCGACGAGATCACCCTCTCCAAGGCCATGGAAGGCAGGCGGGAATTGTAATGCTGCACTTTTATTACGGCGTAATGGGCTCCAGTAAAACAGCCATGCTGCTCATGCAGCGCTACAATTACATTGCCCAGGGGCTGCGCGTGGCGCTGGTCAAGCCCGCCGTTGATACGCGCATCGACCACAATACCGTGTATTCGCGCGTCGGCCTCAATGCCTGCGCCGATATCGTATTGGAAAACGGGCACAGCGTGCGCGAGCAATTATCCTGGCTTGCCGTGCGCAACGGCTACAATGATTTCCCCTTCATCTTCGTTGACGAAGCGCAGTTTCTCACCGAAGAGCAGGTGCAGGAAATGGCCGATATGTCCGACACCCATGAGTTTTTCTGCTACGGATTGAAAACGGATTTCCAGAGCAATTTCTTCCCCGGCTCGGCCGCGCTTTTGCGTTTGGCGGAGGATATCAGCGAGGTGCCCGGCGGCCTGTGCTGGTGCGGCTGCAAAGCCACTATGAACACCCGCATCGACGGCAAGGGCAACGTCATCAAGGAAGGCCAGCAGGTGCTGATTGACAATCAGCAGGAAATCCGCTACATTGGTCTTTGCTACAAGC
>JAZQXQ010000220.1:0-6482 GCA_045632965.1 Clostridia bacterium | reverse complement strand
CTGACGGAATACGAAACGCTGGAGAATGTATTGGCCCACGGCGATGAAATCAAGGGCAAGCTTGGCGAAAAGGTGCGCGGCAACGCCGACAGCGCGCGTTTTTCCAAATGGCTGGCGACCATCCGCCGCGATGCGCCCATCGACGTGCATTATGACGATTGCGATGCGAATCACCCCGAAAAGGGCGTGAGCGTGCTGTATAAATACGGCCTCAATGCCATTGCCCAGCGTCTGGGCGGCGAAAAGGCCCAGGAGGAAACCGTTCCCCAAAAGCAAAGAGAATTTGCCGACTGGCAGGATATCACGGCGGAAAATGTGGCAAAGCTGACCAAGGGGCAAAAAGATTTGGCCGCCTACATGAGCGAGGATACGCTCTCCCTTGCCGCCGGCGAAGGCAGATTGAAGGCGCAGCTGGGCGGTCAGGTGGCGCTGTTTGATATGCTGGGCATAGGCGACGGCGATCCTGTGGCGGCCTGCGAAAGCGTATGGCAGGGAAGCGTCATCACGCACGACGGCAAGCGGCTTTTGCATGCGCTGCGCGAGCAGGGGCAAAAGCTGCCGGACATTCGGTTTGACACCATGTTGGCGGCGTATGTGCTCAATCCTCAGGAAAAGAGCTATCATCTTTCTTCCTTTGCCGACGCCGACGCTTCGGGTGTGCTCTCTCTTTACGAAAAGCAGCGTGCCGAAATGGATAAAGCCAAGGTGACGGAGCTTTACGAAGAGATTGAGCTGCCGCTCCTGCGCGTGCTTTATGATATGGAAGAAACCGGCTTCCCGGTGGATACAAAGGTGCTGCGCGAGATCGGCGATGCGCTGACAAAGCGCGAAAACGAACTGCGCGAGCAGATTTACAATCTGTGCGGCGTGGGGGAATTTAATATCAACAGCCCCAAGCAGCTGGGCGAGGTGCTGTTTGGCAAATTGCAGCTGCCCGCGGGCCGCAAGACCAGCAAGGGCTATTCGACGGATGCGGAAACGCTGGAAAAGCTGCGCGACGTGCATCCATCCATTGCCTGCATCCTTGAATACCGTCAGGTGGCCAAACTCAACGGCACCTATATCGATGCGCTGATTCGCAAGACGGAATCCGACGGCCGCATTCATACCTTCTTTGATCAGACGGGCACGGCCACGGGGCGTATTTCCAGCGCTGAGCCCAACCTGCAGAATATCGCCGTGCGCACCGAGATGGGCCGCGAGATCCGCCGCGCCTTTGTGGCATCGAAGGGGTGTGTGCTGGTGGACGCCGACTATTCGCAGATCGAATTGCGCATCCTGGCGCATTTCTCGGGCGATGCGGCGATGGTGGACGCCTTCCAAAAGGGGCAGGATATCCACACCCGCACGGCGGCGGAGGTGGCGGGCATCCCCATGGAGGAAGTAACGCCGCAGCTGCGCGCCAATGCCAAGGCGGTCAACTTTGGCCTTGTGTATGGCATCAGTGATTTCGGCCTGGCGCGCAATACCGGCATGAGCCGCAAGGAAGCTGCCGAGTTTATCGAAAAGTATTTTGCCACCTACCCCGGCGTAAAGGGCTTTATGAGCCGCGCCGTGGCAGAGGGCTATGATACGGGTGAGGCGCGCACGGTGTTCGGCCGCGTGCGCAAGCTTACCGAGCTAAAGGCCTCCAACGCCAACGTGCGCTCCTTTGGCGAGCGCGCCGCCATGAATACCCCCGTGCAGGGTACGGCGGCGGATATTATCAAACTGGCGATGGTGCGCGTGCACGAAGCGCTGAAAAAAGGCGGCTATAAGGCAAAGCTCATTTTGCAGGTGCACGACGAACTGATCATCGAAGCGCCCGAAAACGAGGCGGAAGCTGTGGCCAAACTGCTGAAAGAATGCATGGAAAACGTCATCACGCTGAATGTGCCGCTCGTGGCGGAAGTCAAAACGGGGAGCAGCTGGTATGAAACAAAGTAAGCCCTATGTGGTGGGCCTGACCGGCGGCATTGCCAGCGGCAAAACGAACGTGGCCAATGTGTTGCGCGAAATGGGCATGACGGTGCTGGACGCCGACGCTATTTCCCGCAGCGTGACAGCGCCCGGCGGCGAAGCGCTTGGCGCCATCCGCGATACCTTTGGCGATCAGGTGTTTGACGGCGATGTGCTCAACCGCCGCGCGCTGGGGGAGATTGTGTTTGCGGATGACGGGAAGCGCCGTGCGCTGGAGGAAATCATCCATCCCATGGTCATTGGTAAAATGCAGCGGTTGACAGAAGACGCAAAGACGGATATCGTATTCTGGGATGTGCCGCTGCTGTACGAAACGGGCATGGATCAATCGTGCGGCGAAGTCTGGTGCGTGTATGTATCATCTGCCGAGCAGATGCGCCGCGTGATGCGCCGCGACGGGCTAAACCGCGAGCAGGCGCTCGCGCGTATTAACAGCCAGATGCCCGTGGCGGAAAAGAAGCGCCGCGCCCAGCATCTGATCAATACTTTGGGAAGCTTTCGTGACACCCGCCGCCGCGTGCGCGGGCTGACGCGCGATTTGCAAAGGAGATTACAACTTGTCTGAAGTGAAATTACCTTCTGCGCCGCAGCGCAACCGCCGCAGCGACCGGCATCAGCAGGCAGTGCAGACGGAAAAAACGGAGCAAAAGAAAAAAAGTTCCCCCAAGCGCCGTAAAAAGCGTGCGGCGGGCAAATTTCCTGTGCGCACGGTGATCGTATTAGCCCTTGTGCTGTTGCTGGCGGGCGTGATGCTTTTTGTTGCCAATAACAATATGAAGCGTTTGACGGAATCGCGTGAGCGCGCGGCGCAGGAATATCAGCTGCTGGTGGAGCGCCACACCGTAAAATACCGCGAGTATATTGAAAAATACGCGGCTGAAAACGAAGTGCATCCCGCCTTCATTGCGGCGATTATTCTGCGCGAAAGCAGCTATGATCCCTCTGCCGAAAGCAATGTCGGCGCGCGCGGGCTGATGCAGATCATGCCCGACACCTACGAATTTGTAAGCCGCAAGCTCAGCGACGGCGCAACGTGGGACAGTATGTATGACGCTGAAACCAACATCCGCTACGGCTGCTGGTACATCGGTTATCTGAGCAAGATTTTTGGCGGTGATCCCATCAGGATTGCCTGCGCCTACCATGCCGGCCCCAATAACGTAAAGCTGTGGGCCATGAAATACGCTGCGGACGGCGTGCACCTCGCGGTGGAGGATATCCCCATGGATGATACGCAGTACTATGCGGGAAAGGTGATGAATGCCTATGCGATTTACTTCCAGCATCACTATCCGGACCAAATGTAAGCGCGCGTTTTTCTGCGCGCTGCTGATCCTTGTGTCGGCGGTTTCGCCGGCGTTTGCTTCGTATCTGCAGGATGACGCGCTGCATCTGGGCATCATTTCGGTGGCCAGCAATGTGGTCAATCCCCTGCAGCCGGTGGAGCGCGAGTTTATGTCGCTGACCGATCTGATGTATGAGGGGCTGATGTATCTTGATGACGATTACATGCCCCAGCCCTGCCTGGCGGAAAGATATCAGGTGTCGGAAAACGGCAAGACCTGGTATTTCTATCTGCGCGAGGGCATTACCTTCCATGACGGCACGCCTTTGACGGCGCATGACGTGGTGGCGACGGCGGAGGAGATACTGCGTCTGGCGGAAGAGGGCAAGGGCCGCTATTCCACGCTCAAGTATTTTATCGATTCCATTCAGGCCAGCGATAATCTGACGGTTGTCATCAAGACCGTCAACCGCCCGGCGTATTCCTTCCTGTATGCGATGAATTTTCCCGTGCTGAAGGCCAGCGAGGTGCAGGCGGATAATCCCGTGGGTACGGGCGCATATTATCTGGATATTTTTGTGCCGCAGGATTATATGCTGCTCAGTTCCTACACCGGCTGGTGGCAGAATACCCCCGATTACGGGCAGATCATGGTAACCTTCCATACGGCCAACCGCGAGCTGATTTCCAGCTATGAATACAGCCGTGTGGATGCGGTGCTCACGCGTGCGATCACCGCGGCGCAGTATCGCGGCGGCGTGTCTTCCTATAATATTGACTATCGCACCACGCAGCTGGAAACGCTGATGATCAACAATAATTCCCGCGAATTGACGGATGTGCGCGTGCGCAAGGCGATCCGCTACATGCTGAATATGGAAGATCTGGTGGATAATGTCTATTACGGCATGGTCACGCGCACCGATACGCCGCTGATTCCCGGCACGTGGACGTATTATGACGACGCCGACGGGCTGCATGAATACAACAAGCAAAAGGCAATTGAACTGCTGGACGAGAGCGGCTGGATCGACACCGACGAGGACGGCGTGCGCGACAAGGTGATTGACGGCAAGAAGGCCAATCTGCATCTGCGCTTTTATGTGTATGAGGAGCAGGAAAACTCCGTGCGCGTGGAAATTGCCGACCGCATCGCGGAAAAGCTGCTGGAGGTAGGCGTTGAGTGCAATGTGGAAACGCTCAGCTTCAGCGACGTCAAGGCGCGTCTGAAGGCGGGCAATTTCGACCTGGCGCTGGCGGCCTTCAATATGGATACGTCCCCCGATCCCGGCTTTATGCTGATGTCGGGAAACACGGGCAATTACATGCGCTACAGCTCCACCAAGATGGATAATCTTTTCAAGACGCTGCGTACGAGCCTGAAATATGATGCGTACAAGCAGACCTTGCAGGAAATTCAGCAATTGTTCTGGGAGGATTGCCCCTTTATTTGCCTGTACTACCGCAACGGCTCGATCCTGACGCGCAAGATGTTTACCGATGCGCGCGATGTGCGCGAGCCGGAGGTGCTGCGCGGGATTGAGGAGTTTCAAAAGTAAAGGGTGACGAGGGGGACGAGGAGAGAGGACGTTACTTTCTTGGAGCCCAAGAAAGTAACAAAGAAGGCAGCGTTTGGTTTGGAAGCTGGGTGTTTCCTTCGTCGCGGCAGTTAATTGAAAAAGGGTCTGAATCCGAATGTACGAGAAAGCTCGTCCCTCGGCTTCAGGCCCCTTTTCCAGTTTGCTAAAGCAAACCCGGATGGCGTTGCCATCCCGACTGCCGCTTTGATGCGGGTTGCGTTTGGAAACCGTCGTTTTTCTGCGGAAAAACGAGCGGAGAACGCGCTGCGGCGCGGGATGGGTTTGGGAAGGGGCTTTGGGCTCCAAAGCCGCCTTCCCAACGTCCCCCTACCGTCTCTTCTTATCCTTTCGTCTTCCGAACCTCGCAATCGGCTGCTCAAACGCATACGTCACCAGCGCTGAGATAGCAATCGCGCCGGCATAGCACAGAAGGGTGTACAGATACTGCCAGGTGCGGTCGGATTCCATCCACGGCGCGTCGTACACGGATACGGGAATCTTCCAGTTTTTGAGCTGCACGGCAAATACCTGATGCCACATGTAGAACTGGAAGGAAATCTCGGCGAAAATGCGCGTAACGCGGTTGCCGAAAACAAGGCGGATGGGGCGCGCACCGTAGAGGAGCGAAAGCATGAACAGCGATACCAGCACAGACAGCGGGAAGCGCCGCGACATCTGCCCCAGACGGATGTTATCGTAGCCGTTGGTGCCAGCCTGCGCCTTGAGCAGCATGATGATGGCAGATACGCTGACGAAAAACAGCGCGGTAAAGAGAATCTCCGACCATTTATCCTGCTTCATGCGCCGCTTGAGCGCAGCGTATACGCAGGCGGCAACCATGCCGTTGGCGTATACATCCAGATGCGCGGGCAGCTGATTGAAATACAGCGTGGTGTCGGGAAGAGAGCTTACATAATAGCGATAGCCAAAGGCGATGGCCGCCATGCCAAGATAAGTGATCCCCGGCTTTTTGCCAAAGCAGCGCGCAATCAGCGGGAACAAAAGATAGAATTGCATCTCCACGCCCAGCGTCCACAGCGTGCCGTTGAGCGGCGAGCCGGTGTAGCTGAACCGGAAAAGATTGTGCGTGAAGGTCGCGTGCGCCAGAAGATCCTTGGTCAGACGCGCGCCGTTCAGCGTGCCCGCGGCGGTATTGTACATCCTGCCGGGCAGCGCCACGAAAAAGAGCATGATCAGAATGTTCAGATAATATGACGGCGCGATGCGCAGCAGACGGTTGCGGTAAAAGGGCAGCACGCGCGGCAGGTGCTTGCCGTCCTCGTTGGCCTCCGCGTAGGGCAGATACAGCAAAAAGCCCGACAGCAAAAGCAGCGCATCCACCCAGATATAGCCCGAGCGCATGAGAAAATCGAGACTGATGTATTCCCCGAACCATGGGATGCCGGGCGTGAGCCAGCTTTGCTGCCAGATGTGATACGCGCCCACGATCAGCACAAACAGCGTGCGGGCGCCATCCAGCACGGGAAGGCGCCCATCGCGTTCGGTCTGCGTATAGTTGATGTAGCGTTGTTTCAGCTGTGTCATTGTGCCACCTGCTTGGTCAGCTTGTATTGCTTGTGCGTGCGGGTGTTTTCAAGGGACATGGTTTTGCCGTTGCAGGAGTGAATCGTCCAGCGGCCGGTCAAATCATCGGCGCT
>JAZQXQ010000219.1:0-2552 GCA_045632965.1 Clostridia bacterium | reverse complement strand
CATACTTTTTCAAAATCGCCAGTTCATACATCAGGGAAGAATTGAACATTGCATCCGCCCGTTCCTGATAGGGGAAAATGTATTTTTCCTCGCCCGCGCGCACGGAATCCCACATATCCAGCGTGCGTTCCGGCTTTGTGCCGCGGAACAGGTTGTCGCGCACCATGCGGCGAATCAGGCGCGCATCGGTGGTGCGGATGCGGTTGTGATCGTCAAGGTTTAAGCAGGTAAGCTCAGAGAGATAGAATTTGCAGATTTCGCCGGGTTCAAAGCCTTCGTGCAGCGCGGGATTGAGGCCGTGGATGCCCTCGATGATGAGAATCTGGTTGCGGTGAATGCGCAGCTTTTCGCCTTCTTTTTTGCGCGAGCCGGTGGAAAAGTCATAGCGCGGCAGGGTGACTTCTTCGCCATCCAGAAGGGAGCGGATGCACTGGCGGAAAAGCGCGATATCCAGCGCGTACAGCGATTCAAGATCGGGCTTGCCGTTTTCATCCAGCGGCACGTCGGGACGGTTGAGATAAAAATCGTCCATCGAGATGAGCACGGGCTTGAGGCCCAGCACCTGCAGATGGATTTTGAGACGATTGGCGGTGGTGGTTTTGCCGCTGGAGGAGGGGCCGGCCACAAAGATGGCGCGCGCATCCATGCGCAGGATATCCTCGGCGATGCGCGAAAGCGACTGATCGTGCAGCGCTTCGTTGATGCGGATGAACTCGCGCAGCTTGTTGTCCGCGATCAGGTGATTGAGATCGGCGGCATTCTGGCAGCCGAGAATTTCGCACCAGTAGTTGCTTTCAAAGAAAGTGGCCATGTGCTTGGGGCGCGACACATAGGGTGCGGGCACAGTGGGATCGGCGGGAGAGGGCATCTGCAGGATCAATCCCGGCGGATGATAGCGCAGGGAGAAAGCTTTGGCCATGCCGGTTGCGGGCAGCATGGCGCCGTAGAAGTATTCTGCCAGCCCGCCGCATTCGTAAATGTGGAAATAATCGTAAGTGCGGTAGGACAATAAATCCGCCTTGTCCTGCCAGCCCAGGGCATTGAAATAATCAATCGCCTGCTGGCGCGACCATTTGGCGCGGATAAAAGGTAAGTTCTCCCGCACGATTTCGCGCATGGTATCCTCGATCAGCAGCACATCCGACTGCGTGATGCGCTTGCCGCCGAGCTCAAAATAAAGACCAAAGCCGATGGAGTGCTCAATGCGCACGCGAGCTTCGGGATAGCAGCGGTGCACGGCCAGCAGCAAAATAAAGCGCAGCGAGCGCTCGTAAATGCGCCGGCCTTCCTCATGGGCAAAGGTGATGGGCGTCAGATCGCAATCCTTTTTGAGGATGCTGTTAAGCTCCAGCACGCTGCCGCCGCGGAAGGCGCCCAGCGCGGGGGCGTGGCTTTCATCCAAAAAATGCGAAAAAACCTGAGCGACAGTGATTTCCCTCTCGCTCAGGTATTCTTTTCCGTTACAGGTGATACGGATCATTTTTATTCAGCTTCCTTTTGCGCTTCCTGCGCAGCACGCTGGGCAGAAAGCTTATTCTGCCATTGGAGAATCTTGGTGGAAATGTAGGCCGGGTTTTGCTCATCCGTGAGCGCGCAGGTGCGCACCATGATGCGGCGGCCCTTGTCATCCTTCTGGAATTTGATGCGCACGGTGAAAAGCCCGTGATCCTGACACACGCACAGCGCCTGCTGCGCGCCGTCGGGCAGCGTCAGATAATCGGCGGAAAGATCAAAGCGCTTGCCGCAGCTGGGGCAGGGCGGCGTTTGCGTATGCTTGCCGCGCATGGCCTCGGAAATGCGCGCAACGCGGATGGAATCGCATTTTTCGTGGCGGCGCTGACGGTCTTCGTGCACAAGCTTGCGCGCTGTTTGCGGGCAGTCAAGCACCTTTTTCGGCTCGGGGAATTTCTGGAACACCAGTGCCGTATAATATGCGTCGTTGAGCGCATTATGAAACGGAAGGGTTTCATCGGGTTCGATTTCATAATGCTCCATGGCGGCTTTGAGGCCCGCGCGATTCTTGGTATCGCCGACCAGCTCGCCGTACAATCGCTGCATATCATAGAAATTGGGGAAGGGCAGGCTACCGCACTCAAAGAAATCGAGGTTCTGCTGCAGTACGGAAATGTCGTCGCAGCCCCAGGTGAGCAGCGCCGCGTCCTCGCCGCACCAGCCGTGGAAGCGGCCGGCGGCCTCGGCAAACTGCGGCTTGTCGCACAGATCCTCCTGGCTGATGCCCGTGATGCGCCTGATGCGCGGATGAAGCTTGACGTAATGGGTGGGCTGGATGAGCTGATTGAAGGTATCGACAATTTCGAGCCTTTCATTCAGCTTGACAGCGCCGATCTGGATCAGTTCGAAAAGCAGCCTGCCGCCCACCGCACGGTAGGCAGAGGAATTATAGGACAAAGGCTGGTTCCATTCCAGGTCCAGGATGATGTAATGCATGGTGATGAACAGTCCTTCCGTCAGGTACGATCATTGATATAGTTGGCGGCGCTGTGGCCGGCCAGAGCGCCGGTGGAGAAGGCAATCTGCAGATTAAAGCCGCC
>JAZQXQ010000218.1:0-5175 GCA_045632965.1 Clostridia bacterium | reverse complement strand
TCGGCGATTTCCTGGGTGGTGAAGCGCTTGTGCGGGGCGGAGTGCACCAGCTCGATAATTTCTTCCGCCATGCTGTCATCGCCGGGAGCGGCGTTTTCCGTCACGTCAAGAAGCTCCAGAATCAGCTGGTCAAACAGCGTGCGCAGCCGTTCTTCCTTGTGCTTTTGCTCGCTCCAGTAGGTAGAAATGATCTTTTCAAACAGCCGCCGCGCGCGGGAATAGCCGTGGATGTGCAAATGCTCGGGCAGCGTGATATTTCCTTCATTTTCCGTCAGGTCGCCCTCCTCACAGGAAATATGGATGCACATCGTGCGCGTGCCGGGAGCGCAGGGAAGGCGCGTGTAATGATGATGCCCGGCTGCAAGCAGCAGCACGTCATCCTTTTGCAATTGGTAATCCGTTTCGTTTTCGGTGATTATCCAGTTGCCTTCGCACAGGTAGATCAGATCGTGATATTTGAGCGTGCGGTTTAAATACAAGGGCTCCGTGGGCTTTTCATAATAGTGCGAATTGGCTGCTTCCACCTGATGGCGGGCAGACAGATTAAAGCTGATGGGCATACTCTTCCCTTCCTTTTTATCCATGCGAACAGAGGTTTTGTACATGGACAACCGTTGCCAAACAGTATATCATAAACATAGATAAATTCGCAACATTTCTCTGCCGGGCAGAGAAAAAGCACGTTCCTAAAAAAGAAAAAATATGCATGCGAAGGAGCTAAGAATATGAAAACAGTTCTGATCACCGGTGGGGCTTCGGGCATTGGTTTGCTGTGCGGACAGTGCTACGCCAAAGAGGGCGCGAATGTTGTATTGGTGGATATCGACCGCGAGGCGCTGGACGCGCGTGTTGCGGAAATCAAAGAATACCATGATAATGTGCTGGGTATCTGTATTGATATTCGCAATTATGAAAGCGTGAAGGCGGCCTGCAAGCAGACCTATGAAACCTTTGGCTCTATCGATATTCTCATCAATTGCGCCGGCGGTGCGGAAGCGCGCATCATGGGTGCGAAAGGCAAGTTCCACGAAATTCCCATCGAAGTCTACGACTTCGGCATTGATGTAAACCTCAAGGGTGCGATGTACTTTGACCACGCGGCCATGCACTACATGGCGCAGCAGATGAGCGGCGTGATCATTCATCTGGGCTCCATCACGGGCGAGGAAGGCAGCAGCAATAACATTGCCTATGCCGCTTCCAAGAGCGCGCTGATGAACGGCATGACCAAGGCGATTGCCAAGGCGGGTGCGGAATACAACGTGCGCTGCTGCTATGTGGCGCCAGGACCTGTGATGACGCGTCCGGCGATGGCGAACATGAAAACGCTGATGGGCCGCGCTGCTGAAACGCAGGAGATCGTTGATCTGATCATGTACCTGGCCAGCGACAAGGCCTCCTTCATTACCGGCAGCGGCATCCTGGCTGACTGCGGCCGCAATGTGATGGATAGAAAGTGATCCGGAGGTCCTGGTAAAAAGGAGAGGCCTTATGACTGAACAGCAGCAAATATTATTAAATAAAGTGGAAAAACAAACAGAGATGATTTTGAAGGCAGAACGCTGGCTTTGGGCTCATCCTCAAACGGGTTTTACTGAATGGCAGGCCCATCAATATCTTGCGGAAAGATTTGAGGAGCTTGGATATCAGCTTGTTTTAGCGGGTAATATTCCCGGTTTTTATACGGATGTGGATACAGGAAAACCTGGCCCTAAATGTTGCTTTATGGCAGAAATGGACGCTCTGGATATACCGGGACACCCGGAAGCTGTAGAAGGAATTGCGCATCTATGCGGTCACCATGGCCAGTGTGCAGCGTTGCTGGGACTTGCTGCAGCATTAAAAGAGCCCGGTGTGCTGGAAGGACTGTCCGGTTCTATTCGTTTGATGCTGGTTCCTGCTGAAGAACTGACGCAGATTGGCTTCAGGGAGGAAATGAGGGAAAAGGGTATTATCAAATACTTTGGCGGAAAGACCGAATTCATGGCAAGAGGCTATTTTGATGATGTAGACATGTCTTTAATGGTGCATCAGGGCGGAGGAACCAGCACTGTGTTTGATGCTTGGCATGGTTGCAACGGCTGTATCAGCAAGAAGTTTATCTACAAAGGAAAAACGGCTCATGCCGGTGCAAATCCACAGAATGGCATCAACGCGCAGTATGCAGCCATGCTTGGCATGCAGGCGTGTAACGATCTGCGGGAGACCTTTCGCGACAATGATCATATTCGTTTTCATCCAGTTTCTCGCGGAGGAAATGGTGCTGTAAATAATATTCCGGATGAAATCCAATTAGAAAGTTACGTGAGGGGAAAGACGCTACAGGCCATCAAGCGTGAAAACAGAAAAATCAATCGCGCTTTGACAGGCGCAGCTCTGGCAATGGGCGCGCGCGTTGAACTGCACGACCGGCCAGGCTATGCGCCAACCAACCTTGATACGAATTTTCTGAAACTGGCAGAAAAATGCTGCGTTGATATGGTCGGAGCTGAAAAGGTAAAGTTCAAGTACGGTAGCTGGGCATACGGATCAACGGACTTTGGGGATGTTGCCAGCGTGATGCCCTGCGCTTTATTCAATGTGTGCGGCGGTTTTACCGGATCTGCGCACGCTGTCGATTATCGGGTTACAGATCCATATCGCTTGTGCGTTGATGCCGCAAAAATTCAGTTGCTGGTGATTGAAACGCTCCTGAAAGAGGATGCTTTAGCTGCAAAAGAAATAATCGCACAATTTGTTCCCGAATTTTCTTCGATTCAGGAATGCTTGGAATCTACTGATGAGATTTTCCTGGATAAGGAAGCTGTAGTTTATGATGATGAAGGACGCGCTACGGTCGAATTCTTTTGAGTGCCAATTGCGGCGAGAAGTCTTCGGACTAAATATCCGGAAAGCTTGCACTATACTTGCCCGCTGATGAATGGCATGAACAAGGCCATTGCCAAGGCAAATGCGGAACACAGCACGCGCTGCTGTTATGCGGCGCCTGAGCCTGTGATGGACAGGAAGTGAGGAACAAAAAATGAGCTTTAAGGGAAAAACGGCATTGATTACCGGCGCTTCCGTGGGCATTGGCCGCGCGACGGCGCGTGAATTTGCCAAGCGCAATGCGGATGTGGTGCTGCTGGATATGGATCTGGAAGGCCTCGAAAAGCTGAAGCAGGAATTGATGGCCTATCCTGTGCACGTCGAGATATACGAATGTGACGTATCCGACGAGCAGCGCGTCAACGCAGTGTGCGCCGACGCCATCGCCCGCATGGGGAAGATCGATATTTTGGTAAACAACGCCGGTCTCTGGCGGCAGTTCTGCCTGTTTGAAGAAAGCAAAAGTGCCGACTGGCGCAGGAAAATTGACGTGAACATCCTCGGCACTATGTACATGACCCGCGCGCTGATCAACCCCATGCTCGAGCGCGGCTGGGGACGCATCATCAACATTGCCTCCGTCGCCGGCGTATACGGCAATGCCAAAATGGCGGATTACTCCATGACCAAGGGCGCCGTCATCTCCTTTACTAAGGCGCTGGCCAAGGAGGTTTCTGCCCGCGGAGTGACGGTTAATGCCGTGTCGCCGGGAAGCGTCAGCCACGGCGACGGCGTCGAGCCCTCCGAGCTTTCCTTCATGGGCAGAACGGGCTCGCACGAGGAAAATGCCAGTCTCATCTGCTTCCTTGCAAGCGACAAGGCAGATTACATTGCCGGGCAGAATATCCAGATTGACGGCTGCCGAAAGAAAATGTAAGTGGAGGGAAAGCGGATGAAACCCAGTTTTTTGAATCAGCCCCGTCCTCTGATCACCTGCATGATCCAGGCGAGCAACCCGACGGACGCCATCGCCACCATCCGCAATGCTGCCTTTGACGGCTGCGACGCCTACGGCCTGCAGGTGTGCAAGCTGGAAGAGCAGTATCAGACGGAGGAAACGCTGCGCAAAATCATGAAGCCCATGGGCGCAAAGCCCTGTTATGCCACCTATTACCGCACCGGACACAACACAGGAAAAACGGATGATGAAATCGCGGAGGGGCTGCTGTTCATTCAAAAATGCGGCGGCAATCTCATTGACGTGATGGGTGACCTCTTCTGCCGCGATCCCCTTGAACTGACGATGGATGAAACGGCCATCCAAAAGCAGATGACGCTGATTGATACCATCCATCAGCGCGGCGGCGAAGTGCTCATGTCCTCGCACGTGCTTAAATTCATCCCCGCCGAGGAAGTGCTGCGCATTGCCAAAGAACAGGAGAGGCGCGGTGCGGACATCTGCAAGATCGTCACCGGCGCAGCGACGGAGGAAGAGGAAATTGAAAACCTGCGCATCACGGCGCTTTTGAAAAAGGAGCTGAAAAAGCCCTTCCTTTTCCTCTCGGGCGGACGCAGTAAACTGCACCGCACCATTGGCCCGATGCTGGGCTGCTGCATGTGGCTGACGGTGCAGCAGCACGATGCGCTGTCCACCAAGGGCCAGCCCGTGTGCCGCGCTATCCGTGCGATTGCGGATAACTTTGACTATCTGCCGGAAAGGGAATAATATGAAAGCCGTATTGATTCAGAAGGATAAATCGCTTGTGTGGGCGGATGTGCCCAATCCCGTGATGGGCGCGGCGGATGCACTCGTAAAGATTGAATACGCCGCCCTCAACCGCGCGGATCTTTTGCAGCGCGAGGGCAATTACCCGCCGCCGCCCGGATGTCCCGAATGGATGGGGCTGGAGATCGCCGGCACCATCGTGGACATCGGCGACGAAGCAAAGGAAAAGAGCGATTACAAAGTAGGAGACAAGGTATGCGCGCTGCTTGGCGGCGGCGGATATGCCGAGTTTGCCAATGTTCGTTACGATATGCTCATGCCCGTGCCGGATAACTGCACGATGGCGGAGGCTGCTGCCCTGCCCGAAGCGTATGCCACGGCGTATCTGAACCTCTTTATGGAAGGCAATATCAAGCCCGGCAACACGCTGCTCATGCATGCCGGTGCGAGCGGTCTGGCGAGCGTGATTATCCCCATGGCCAAGGCCTTTGGTGTCCGCGTGATCACCACGGTGATTTCGGACGAAAAGAAGGAAGCGATCAGGCATCTCGGTGCGGACGTGGTGGTCAATACGAAAAAGGAAGACATCACCGAAGTACTGAAAGCGGAGCTTGAAAATGGGCATCCGGTGGATGTTGCCA
>JAZQXQ010000217.1:0-1613 GCA_045632965.1 Clostridia bacterium | reverse complement strand
AAAGAAGTCGAGGTGGATGCCATCTGCGACGGCATCAATGTGTTTGTCCCTGGCATTATGGAGCTTGTGGAGCGTACCGGTGTCCACTCCGGTGACTCTATGAGTGTCTATCCTCCCTTCAGCATTTCCAATAAGGTCAAGGGTATCATTCTCCAGTATGCCAAGAAGCTGGGTCTGGGCATTGGCATCGTGGGTCTTTATAACATCCAGTTTATTGTGGATCAGGATGACAATGTGTTTATCATTGAGGTCAACCCCCGTACTTCCCGTACCGTGCCCTTCCTGTCCAAGGCCACCGGCTACTCTCTGGCTGACATCGCTACCGAGGTCATCCTGGGCAAGAGCTTGAAAGAGCAGGGCTTCTTCGACATCTATCCTGATGAGAAGGACCGCTGGTACGTCAAGGCTCCCGTGTTCTCCTTCAACAAGATCCGCGGCCTTGACGCGTATCTGTCCCCGGAAATGAAGTCCACCGGCGAAGCGATCGGTTATGACCGCACGATGACCCGTGCCGTGTATAAGGCGCGTCAGGCTTCCGGCATGCACCTGCAGAACTACGGCACCGTTTTCTGCACCATCGCGGACAAGGACAAGAACGAAGCGCTGCCGCTGATCCGCCGCTTCTATCAGCTGGGCTTCAACATCGAGGCAACGGCGGGCACCGCGAACTTCCTGAAGCTCAACGGCATCCGTACGCATGCGCTCGCCAAGATCAGCGAAGGCAGCGATGAAATCCCGAATGCGCTCCGTCAGGGCCACATCGCGTATTTCATCAACACCAAGGATCCCGGCTCCAACAGCATGACGGACGGCGCGAAGTTGCGTCAGGTTGCGACCGAGTACAACGTGACCATGTTCACCTCTCTGGATACGGTGAAGGCCCTGCTGGACGTTCTGGAGGAGACCACGCTGACCATCTCCACCATCGACGCGTAAGCCGCGCAGCAGCCGCAGGCTGCATCATCCAATCCCATACACGCACAAGACCGCATCCGGCGCTGCGCCGGGTGCTGTCTTTCTTCTGTGCGCGATTCCTCTGCGTCTTCCCCGGCATACAATCCGCGTCATTTTCTTCCCGGAATATTGAACGAAAGCCATTTATGCATTGAAACAAATTTCCCCGCTTGCTATAATAGAGCAGAATACTGCTGCGAAGCATTTGAAAGGAAACTGACCATGAATTACTACGAGCGCGCGCTTGCCCTCAATGACGAAACCGTCGCCCATCGCCGTTATTTCCATGCCAACGCCGAAGTTGGTTTGAATATGCCCGTCGCCCAGGCCTATATCCTCAAGACCCTGCAGGCCTGCGGCATTTCCGCCCAGCCCTGCGGCCACGGCGTGAGCGCCACCATCGGCAGCGGCGGCAAGGTCATCCTGCTGCGCGCCGATATGGACGCGCTGCCCATGAAGGAAGAGAGCGGCGAGCCCTTCTCCTGCACCAGCTCCAGCGCCGCCCATTGCTGCGGCCATGACTTCCATGCCGCCATGCTGCTCACCGCCGCCAAGATGCTCAAGGAGAACGAAGCAAACCTTGCCGGCACGGTCAAGCTCATGTTCCAGCCCGCCGAGGAGACCTTCGAAGGCGCCAGGGACATGATCCAGCACGGCAT
>JAZQXQ010000216.1:0-4271 GCA_045632965.1 Clostridia bacterium | reverse complement strand
TATAATTGCGGATGTATTTTTCATACATCGGGCGCACGGTAGCGAGGTACTGATCGGTGATGTTTTCGATGTGGCGGCCGCGCTCCAAGATATCGCGGTTGATGCGGCGCAGAAGGCAGATGTCGGGATCGACATTGACGTAAAGCTTGAGGAACATTTTGTCGCACAGGCGCTGATCGTAGAAAGCGTGAATGCCTTCAACGATGATGACGTCGGCGGGGTGCATCATTTCGGTGGAGGGCGCAGGGCGGTGCTGGCTGTAATCATAAGCCTTGCGGGAAACGGACTTGCCGTCCATCAGGTTGCATACATCCTGATACAACTGATCGTGATCGAAAATAACGGGCTCGTCATAATTGAGCCTGCAGCGCTCTTCAAAGGGCAGGTGCGAGTTATCGCGGTAATAGGTATCCTGATTGATAAGCGTAGAGGATGCGCCGATGGCGCGGCAGAGTTCTTCGGCCAGCGTGGTCTTGCCCGAGCCGCTGGCGCCGCAGATA
The DNA here is from genome assembly GCA_045632965.1 of Clostridia bacterium. Lineage (GTDB taxonomy): Bacteria > Bacillota > Clostridia > Christensenellales > Aristaeellaceae > SFMI01. The sequence continues at coordinate 3,771 of JAZQXQ010000216.1, read as the reverse complement.
CCGATGAAGATCATATAAGCCACCTCCGTATTGATTATAGGATAACGTATGCGGGCGGGATATGTCAAGAAATGTAATGAAAAAGACGGATGAGAAAAAATATGATGAAAAATCGCGATTTTCTGTGCCTTTCGGGCGCGTGTAACGCTTGCAAAACAGTTTTATCTTTGTTATAATGTATTGCTGTGTGCGACTGTATGCGCACGGCTGAAATTGCTATCATTACAATTGGAGGTTTCCAAATGAGCTACACTGTTGAAAAGATCGCGAGCAATAAGATTAAGATCGCGTTTGTCGCTTCTGCCGAGTCTTTTGCCGAGGCCATGCAGAAGTCCTACCTGAAGAACCGTGCGCAGATCAATGTGCAGGGCTTCCGCAAGGGCAAGGCTCCCCGCAAGATGATCGAGAACATGTACGGCGAAGCCATCTTCTATGATGATGCTTTTGAAATCGTGGCCCAGCCCGCTTACGAAGAATGCATCAAGGCCGAAAACCTGCAGCCCGTGGATCGTCCCGAAGTGAACATCGAGCAGATCGGCACCGGCATGGAGCTGAAGTATACCATCGAAGTGTTCGTCAAGCCCGATGTGACCCTGGGCGAATACAAGGGCGTGGAAGTTGAAAAGAAGGTGCAGGAAGTGACCGAAGAGGCCATCTCTGCCCGCATTGACAGCGACGCCGAGCGCGCCAGCTCCACCATGGACGTGACCGATCGCGCTGTGCAGAACGGCGATATCGTGAACCTCAACTACGCCGGCAGCGTGGACGGCGTCGCCTTCCAGGGCGGCACCGCCGACAACCAGACCCTGACCATCGGCAGCGGCATGTTCATTCCCGGCTTCGAAGAGCAGATGATCGGCATGAACATCGGCGAAGAGAAGGACCTTGAGGTGACCTTCCCCGAGCAGTATCACGCTGAAGAGCTGGCCGGCAAGGCTGCCATCTTCCATGTGAAGGTCAACGGCATTCAGGAGAAGGTTCGTCCCGAGCTGGATGACGATTTCGCGGCTGATGTATCCGAATTCGATACCTTTGAAGCCTACAAGGCGAACATCAAGGAAACCCTGGAAAAGAACGCTGCCGAGCGCGCCGAAGCCGAAGTGGAAGATGCGCTGGTGCAGAAGGTTGTGGACGCCGCCGATTGCGACATCCCCGAAGCCATGATCGAAGACGAAGTGACCAGCATGGTGCGCGAGATGGAAATGCGCATGGCGTATCAGGGCATCCGTCTGCAGGACTATCTGCAGTACACCGGCCAGGATGAAGCCCAGCTGCGCTACGGCTACAAGACCGAAGCCAAGAACCGCGTGAAGACTCAGCTGGTGCTCGAAGCGCTGGCCAAGGCCGAGAGCATCGTTGCCTCTGAAGAGGATATCGAAGCTACCTTCGCCGATCAGGCTGCGCGCATGGGCCGCGAAGTGGAAGAATTCAAGAAGTCCCTGTCCGAAGGCCAGGTTGAATATCTGAAGGAAACCGCTACCATCAAGAAGACCATCGACTTCATCAAGGAAAACGCCAAGATCACTGTCGCGGAATAAGCCCCGCAACAACGTAAATAATCACACATTTTACGCAAGCGTGGGCATAAAACCCGCGCTTGCGTCGTATACTTTTTAAGGTTAGTTTTTACAGGAGGAAAAGACAGGTATGAGCATTCTCATTCCCAATGTTGTCGAGCGCACCAGCAATGGCGAGCGCGGCTATGATCTGTACTCCCGTCTGCTCAAGGACCGTATCATCTTCCTGACGGACGAGATCACCGATCAGGTGGCCAATATCGTCATTGCCCAGCTTTTGTTCCTTGAAATGGATAATCCCGATGCCGATATCTCGCTGTATATCAACAGCCCCGGTGGCTCTGTGACCGCGGGCATGGCGATCTACGATACCATGAATTACATCAAGTGCGATGTGCGCACGGTGTGCGTGGGCATGGCGGCCTCGATGGGCGCGTTCCTGCTGATGGCGGGCGCCAAGGGCAAGCGTCTGGCCCTGCCCAACAGCGAAGTGATGATTCACCAGCCCCTGGGCGGCGGCAGCGGCCAGGCGACGGACGTCGAGATCCGCGCCAAGTGGCTGATGCGCACCAAGGACAAGATGATCCGCATGATGAGCGAGATGACCAACCAGCCCGAGGACAAGGTGCGTCAGGACTGCGAGCGTGATTACTTCATGACCGCCGAGGAAGCGCTGGAATACAACATCATCGATCAGATCTATTATCCCCGCAAGAAAGACGCCTGAGGTGACAAATGCCCAAGGATGATTTTACCACGCGCAAGCTGCATCGCTGCAGCTTCTGCGGCAAAACGCAGGATCAGGTGAGAAGGCTGGTTGCCGGCCCCAACGCCTTTATCTGCAACGAATGTATCATGCTGTGCCATGATATTATTGACGACGACATGGTTTCGCCCATGTCGCAGAATAAAAAGGATATGCACATTCCGCTGCCTGCCGAGATGAAGGCGGTGCTGGATGACTATGTCATCGGCCAGGAAGACGCCAAGCGCGCACTGTGCGTGGCGGTGTATAACCATTACAAGCGCATCAATGCCCCCAAAAAGGCTGGGGATGTGGAACTGCAAAAGTCCAATATCCTCATGGTGGGCCCCACGGGCTGCGGCAAGACGTACCTTGCGCAGTCGCTGGCGCGCATCCTTAACGTGCCCTTTGCCATTGCCGACGCCACCGCGCTGACCGAGGCCGGCTATGTGGGCGAGGATGTTGAAAATATCCTGTTGCGCCTCATTCAGGCGGCGGACGGCGATATTCAGGCGGCGCAGCGCGGCATCATCTATATCGACGAGATCGATAAGATTTCCCGCAAGGGCGAGAATGTGTCGATCACCCGCGACGTCAGCGGCGAGGGTGTGCAGCAGGCGCTGCTCAAGATCCTGGAAGGTACTGTGGCCAACGTGCCTCCGCAGGGCGGCCGCAAGCATCCGCATCAGGAATTCATGCAGATTGATACCACCAACATCCTCTTCATCTGCGGCGGCGCGTTTGACGGGCTGACCAATATGATCCATCAGCGCATCGGCTCGCGTACGCTGGGCTTTGGCGCAAAGCTGACCAGCGACGCCCGCGACGACAGCGGCGAGGTGCTGCGTCAGGTGCGCCCCGAGGATCTGATGAAGTTCGGTCTGATTCCCGAATTCATCGGCCGCCTGCCTATCGTGGTAACGCTGGATAAGCTGGATGAGGACGCGCTGGTGAAGATTCTCACCCAGCCCAAGAACGCTTTGGTCAAGCAGTACGTTAAGCTCATGGAGCTGGACGGCGTGGAGCTTTCGTTTGAAGACGAAGCGCTCAAGGCCATCGCCCAGCGCGCCATGCAGCAAAGGAGCGGCGCGCGTGGCCTGCGTGCCATTATCGAAAAGGCGCTGCTGGACACGATGTTCGATCTGCCCTCCCGCAAGGATGTAACGGCCTGCGCGGTGACCCGCGAGGTGATCACCGACGGCGCAAAGCCTGCCCTGACGGTCGCAGCCCACGCCTCCAAAACGCGCAAAACCGCGAAAAAGGCGCTGCCCGAAGCAGAACAATCCGACGCGGTGTAAATGAATAACAAAATGACAGGCACAGTGGACCCATCCGCTGTGCCTGTTCTTGTAAATAATTGATAAAGGTGATATGATTAGCAAAGGTAAAACGATAAACTTGAATTTGACGAAGGAGATGTGCAATGAGCAACAAAGACATTATAAAATATTTTTACGAAGTGGTTGTCTCCGAAAACCTGCTTGATGAGCTTCATAAATACATCTCAGA
>JAZQXQ010000215.1:0-3131 GCA_045632965.1 Clostridia bacterium | reverse complement strand
CATGTCCTGATATACTTTTTTAGCACTGATACAATTTGTCGATTCAAAGAGCGTCCCTCATTCTCTGCAATACACCTTAGCTTGTCCAGTATTTCTTCATCAAGCCGAATCGAAAATGTTCTAAACGCCACACGCATCACTCCTTTTGCATGATTATAGCGTTTAATTTTGCAAAAACCAGGGTGATTTTGACCTATGACCCCTTGATTAAAACGCCGCAAAAAGACAAATTCTATCAAAAAACGCCCGTTGTGACGCTGCGTTACTGAGGGAACGATTGCGCAATGGAAAAAAGTATGATATACTGCATTTGAGGTATGCCCTGCATGCCTTGATTGTGTTGAAATAAATTTGGGGGATGTTGCACTGTGGACCAGTACAAACTTCTCATTACCGGCGGGCGTCCGCTGCGCGGCGAAACAACCGTATACGGCGGCAAGAACACCTCGGTGGCTGTGCTGCCGGCGGCGCTTCTTTGCGATGAGCCGTGCGTGGTAGAAAACCTGCCCAATATTGAAGATATCCGCGTCATGCACGAAATGCTCGTTCATCTGGGCTGCAAGGTGGATTATGACCTTGAAAACCGCCGCATGACCATCGATCCCCGCGGCGTGAAGGGCTACAACGTACCTTATAAGTACACGCAGCGCATGCGCGCCAGCTATTATCTGTGGGGTGCGCTGCTGGGGCGTTCCGGCGTGTGCGAGGTTGGTTATCCCGGCGGCTGTGCCATCGGCAACCGTCCGTTTGAGCAGCATATCAAGGGCTTCCGCGCGCTGGGCGCGCAGGTGGAAGACTACGGCGGCATGATTTACGCCCGCGGCGCCATGCAGGGCGCGGAGGTGTATTTTGACCGCATTACCGTGGGCGGCACCATCAATGTGATGCTCGCTGCGGCCAAGGCCAACGGCAATACCACCATTCACAATGCTGCGCGCGAGCCGCACATTGTAGACGTGGCCAACTTCCTCAACTCCATGGGCGGCCGCGTGCGCGGCGCGGGCACGGATACCATCCGCATCCGCGGCGTCAATTACATGCACGGCAGCCGCTACTCGGTGATTCCCGATCAGATTGAGACCGGCACGCTGATGATCGCCGCTGCCGCCACGCACGGCGATGTGACCATCCGCGGCTGCATCCCCACGCACATGGAGGCGCTGACGGCAAAGCTGCTGGAGATGGGCGTGCAGGTGACAGATACCGATGATACCATCCGCGTAAGAAGCGACCGTGCGCACCGCGCGGTGAACATCAAAACGCAGGAGTATCCCGGCTTCCCCACCGATCTGCAACAGCCCATGAGCGCCATGCTCACCTGCGCACAGGGCGACAGCATCATCATCGAAACGATCTACGAAAACCGCTTCAAGCACCTGATGGAAATGCAGCGCATGGGCGCGAAGGTGCGCATTGTGGAGCAGACCGCCATCATCGAGGGCACGAGCGCGCTCTTTGGCGCGCCCATCACGGCGACGGACCTGCGCGCCGGCGCTGCGCTGGTGGTTGCGGGATTGATGGCCAAGGGCACCACCGAAATTTACGAGCCTGGGTATATTGAGCGCGGGTACGAGAATATTGAAGAAAAGCTGCGTGCTTTGGGCGCGGATATCCGCCGCGAAAGCCTGTAAGCGCGCAAAAAGATACGAGGAAAGGAGGCGCTTTGCATGAATGCCTTTGAAGTGCTGGGGCTGTCTTTTGACGCGGATCAGGCACAGGTGCATGCCGCGTACCGCAGCCATGTCAAGCGCTGCCACCCCGATCAGTTTCAGGAAAAAGAACAGCAGGACCGTGCGCAGGAGCAGCTCATCCGCTTGAATTTAGCGTATGAGGAGGCGCTGCGCATCACCACGCAGCGGCAGATGGGCTTCCATACGGTGTCGCTCGCCGATTCCAAGCGCCTGGCGCAGAATCTCTACGACCAGAAGCGCTTTGAAAGCGCGCTGCGCCAGCTGGCCCGCGCCGACGTCAAGGACGCCGAGTGGTTCTTCATTCAGGGCAATATCCTCATGGAGCTCAAGCAGTTTGCCACCGCGCACCAGAGCTACCGCGAGGCTGTACGCCGGGATCCGGATAATCTGCAGTTCCGCCGCGGGGCGTTCAACGCCGCCGTCGCCGTGCGCGAGCATAACAAGCCCGTGCGCCGCGCGATGGATAAGATCGAGGGTTTTTTCAAAAAACGCTGATGAAAAACGGAGATTCCCGCCGGGAAGCCTCCGTTTTATGTATTTTGTGAGGTAAAAAAATGAAAAGAAGCGAAATTCCCGCCTACGCGGACGAGCTGGTGGCCGTAGCGCTTAAAGAGGGCGCCATCGAGGCCGTGCCCTTTGTGCTTTCCGATATCGCCTTTGACGAGCGCACGCTGCTCAAATGCATGTTCGGCTGCTCCGACTGGGGCAAGGGGCTCACCTGCCCCAGCCGCGAGGGCTTCCCCGATCTGCCCACGTGGAAGCGCATGCTGAGCAACTACAAATGGGGCATTATCGTGCACGCGCACAGCAAGGCGCCCTCGCAGCGCGCGAGCCTGAAGCTGGAGAGCAAGGCCTTCCACGACGGCTATTACATGGCCTTTTCCATGAGCGACTGCGGCCTGTGCAAGGAATGCGCGGGCCAGTCCGGCTGCAAGGAATGCCGCCATCCCGAGTTGGCGCGTCCCGCCTTCCACAGCGTGGGCATTGACGTATTCAAGACCGTGCGTCAGCTTGGCATGGGCATTGAGACGCTGGATGACCGCGACTCCCAGCCGCAGAACTGGTATTCCTGCGTGTGGGTAGAGTGACGGAGGGGACGAAAGGGGGACGTTACTTTCTTTGTCGCGGCAGTTAATTGAAAAAGGTGAGAAAGATCACGGATACGAGCAAGCTCGCCCCGATGTCTTTCCTCACCTTTTTCAGTTTCCTAAAGCAAACCCGGATGGCGTTGCCATCCGGACTGCTGCTTTGTGGACTTATGCGCAAGGTGCCGCCGTTTTTCTGCGGAAAAACGAGCGAGGAGGTCGCGCTGCGGCGCGGAAGGATAATGCTGCCTGCGGGCAGCTACACCTCATCAGCCTCACTTTGTTCGGCAGCTTCCCCTCGAGGGGAAGGTGGCGAGTGTAACGAGCCGGATGAGGTGTAGCCAGCCGCAGCTGG
>JAZQXQ010000214.1:0-2448 GCA_045632965.1 Clostridia bacterium | reverse complement strand
GTCCCTCGATCGTCTCTCACCCCTCGTACGCATTCGCCAGATCCGCAAACTCCCGCAGATGAAGCGCCTCGCCGCGCACCGCAGCATCCAGCCCAGCGCGCTCAATCCACTGCACCGCAGCCTCTCGCTCCAAGCGGAAAGCGTTCATCAGATTATTCGTCAAAGTCTTTCTACGCATGGCAAAGGCCGCGTTCACCACCTTAAAGAACAGCGCCTCATCCGCCACCTTGACCGCAGGCTCTTCGCGCCAGGGCATGCATACAAACGCGCTGTCCACCTTGGGCGGCGGATTGAAGCATGCCGCAGGCACGATGTGCGCAATCTCAGGCTTTGTATGATACTGCGCGCGCACGGCCAGTGGACCGTATTCCGTGGTCGACGGCGCGCCCACCAAGCGCTGCGCCGCCTCCTTTTGCACCATTACATTGATGGATTTGATCGGCAAACGGCTGGTCAGCAGCATGTGCATCAGATCCGTCGTCAGATAATACGGAATGTTCGCCACCACGTGGAAAGCGCCCTTGTCCGCCATAATCTCGGGCAGATTCACGCGCAGAATATCACCCTGCACAATGCGCGCATTGTCAAATCTCTCCAGCGCCACGCGCAGGAAAGGCAAAAGCGTATCATCGAGTTCCACCGCCGTCACGCTCTTGCAGCGCGCCGCCAGGATCTTCGTCATAATGCCCGCGCCGGGGCCGACTTCCAGGATATGATCCTCCGCACCCACGCCCGTGGAATCGACAAAGGACGCAACCAGCGCCTCGTCTTCCAGAAAATTCTGCCCCAGGCTGTGCTTGTGATGAAAATCATTTTTCTTTTGCGGCGGCCGGCTCATGCCCTTGCCCACAAACTGTCTTTTCTTGTTCACAGTCATTCTCCCAGCTTTTTGCAGGCGCGCACTACCCCGGCGGGATCCTCCGCCTTCAGCAGCGCCGTGCCCATCACCAGCGCATCCGCGCCGGCAGCAACGGCTTCCTTCGCCGTCTGCGCATTGATGCCGCCGTCCACCATGATCTGCCCCTTGTAGCCCATATCGCGCAGCGCACGGATTTTGGGCATCATGTCCGGCATAAATTTCTGCCCGCCAAAGCCGGGCTCCACCGTCATCACCAGCACCAGATCACACAGCGGCAGCAGTTCTTTAATACTCTCCGCATCCGTTTTGGGCTTGACGGACACGCCCGCCTTCACGCCCTTAGCGCGAATATCGCGCAGAATCTGCGCCACATCGCCGGAAATCTCGGCATGCACCGTCACCGCGCCCGCGCCGTTTTTGATGAACTCATCAATATAGTTTTCCGGGTTGTCCATCATCAGATGTACATCCTGATGATAGGCGGGAAACTCTTTTTTCAGTGCCGCTACCACCGCCGGGCCGAAGGACAGATTGGGCACAAAGTGCGCATCCATGATGTCAACATGCAGGCTGTCAACGCCCGCCTCCTGCATACGGCGCACGTCCGCGCCCATGTTCAGCACATCGCTGGCCAGGATCGACGACAAAATCTCAATCATAGCGTTCCCTCCACAGCTGCCGCGTTTTTTCCAGCAGCAGGCGATATCTCTCCACGCGCGCCGCGCTCAGTTTTCCCTCTTCCACCGCCCGGGTGATCGCGCAGCCCGGCTCATTTCCGTGATAGCACGGCTGGAAGCGGCACTCGCCCAGATAATCAGCAAACTCAGGATAATAATCCGCCAATTCCGCCGGATCCATCACCTGTTCAAACTCAAGCAAACTGAACCCCGGCGTATCCATCACGCGCAGATCATCAACCTCAATCAAAGACGCATGGCGCGTGGTATGCTTGCCGCGCTCGATACGGCTGATATCGCCCGTTTCGAGCTGCAGATGCAGCAGCGCGTTGAGCAGCGTGCTTTTGCCAACGCCCGATTGCCCGGCAAAGCACGTTGTCTCCCCGCGCATCACCTCGCGCAGCGCATCAAGTCCCTCGCCGCATTCAGCGCTCACGCGCAGAATCTCAACATCGGCATGCGCGTAATCGCGCAGCGCCTCTTCAATGGTGTTTTCACCCAGATCGCACTTGTTGCAAATGAGCACGGCCTTCATGTTCTGCATCTTCGCGCCCATCAGCAATTTGTCAATCAGCAGCCAGTCCGGCGCCGGCGCATAAGCCACCACCAGCGCAAGCAGAGTGATGTTCGCCACCGGCGGACGCAGGCACTCGCTCTGACGCGGCAGGATTTCCTCCACCCAGCCGTGCTCATCACCCTCACCGGGCGTAAAATCCACCCGGTCTCCCACCAGCGGCTTTACATGCTGGCGGCGGAATTTCTTCTTCGCGCGCAGCACATAATCCACCTGATCTTCGCCGCGCACGGTATACAGCCCGCCGCGGCCCTCAATAATCTGACCCTTCATCATGTTCCCTGACCATCCTGTGCCTGCGGCGTTTCGGTGGGCTGCACAGGCACTTCCGTCGCCTG
>JAZQXQ010000213.1:0-3936 GCA_045632965.1 Clostridia bacterium | reverse complement strand
CAATCCCGTCAGCGCCGGTCAAACCGCCACGCTGCGCCTGCACGCACCCGCCAAGGTGGGCGATGAAGCGGTGCGCATCGACAACGAAGCGCAGCTTGCCGCCGCCCGCGAAACATACAAAGAAAGCGCATTGCTGCGCCTGCCCTTTGACGCAAAGCTCACCGTGCAGGTGGACGCGCCCGCGATGCTGTGCGTCACCGACGACCGTGCCGAGGCGATCGTCACAGGCGATATCGTGCAAAGCGCGCAGAGCGCGGCGCTTAATGAAAACCGCGCCCGCCGTGCGCTGGAAAAAACGGGCGACACGGCGTATGTGCTGCGCAATCTTTCGGTAGAGGGCGAAAACGCCTATCTGCCGGCTTCGTCGCTCAACGCCCTGCGCCGCGATGCGCTTTCGCAATTGCGCACGGCGCGCATTGCCGCCTATCAGGGGCAGATTGCGCCGCGCGTTCCGGATGTGCTTTACGCGCCCGAAAAAGCGGATAACACATCGCTGATCTTCGCCCAGTGCTGCGACGCTTCGCTGGCAAACGATCTGCTGCATAACGGCGCCGACCGCGTGATCTACGCGCCGAATGATCTCACCGAGCCCGCGTTCTCCAAGGCGCTTTCGCTTCTGCCCAAGGGCGCATACGTCGCCCTGCCCGTGCAGCTGACGGATGACGCGCTCATCCGCTGCGTCAAAGCGGTGGCAGCGCATGGCCTCCTTCTCTCTGTCGGCAGCGTGGGGCAGATCGATATCTGTCGGGAAGCGCAGCCGCAGTCGCTCATGACGGGCGAGGGCGTGCCGGTGTGGAATCATGCGGCCTCGCAGTTCATGTTTGACCGCGGCGCAGGCTATCAGGTGCTGCCGAGGGAGCTTACGCGCAGCGAGATCCGGGATTTTGCCGAAAAATCCCCCGCGCAGCTGCTTCTGCCGGTATACGGCAGGGCGCGGCTGATGTACCTCAACCACTGCCCCGCCCGCACGGCCAAGGGGCTTTCGGGCGAGCGCAAAAACTGCCGCCTGTGCGAAAAAGGCGAAGGCTGTATCGGAAAGTCGCTGACCGACCGCAGGGGCGAAGCTTTCCCGCTTTTGCCCGTGCGCATGGACGAAGGCTGCCTTGTGCAATTGCTTTCCTGCCGCGCAAGAAAGCTGGGACAAACCGACCTTCCCCTGCATATTCTCCTTGATTTCACGCTGGAAAGCCGCGAGGAAGCGCTGCAAATTCTGCGCGAATACCGCACCGGCAGTGCCGATTTCCTGTATTCCGAGCGCTTCGAGCAGGGCGTGGAATAAGAACAATCTGAAAACCTTTTTTGAACTTTTCCCCATTTGAATTGCGCAATTTTTCCGCGCATTCTATACTGATAAGGGGGCATGATTTTTCCATGATGAAAGAACGTACGCTGCGTGTCCTTGAGTTTACCAAGATCCGCGAGCAATTATCTGCCTTTGCCGTCACCGACATGGGCCGCGAATTGTGCCTTGCGCTCACGCCCTTCACCAACTTAACGCAGGTGACCGAGGCGCTGGAAATCACCGAGGAAGCGCAGGTGATTTTAACCTACATGGGCGGCAGTCCTTTGATTGCCTTTTCCGATGTACGCAGCTACCTGCAATTGGCCGACAAGGGGGCAACGCTCACGCCCCGCGCCCTGCTTGACGTGGCCGAGTGCCTGCGCGCAGCCCGCGCAGCCCGTACCGCGCTGGTGACGGACCGCGACAACACGCCGCGCATTACTTCGCTTGCCAGCCGGCTGCAGACCTTCCGCAATCTGGAAGACAGCATCACCAACGCAATCATCAGCGAGGAAGAGATTGCCGACCGCGCAAGCCCGGCGCTGTTTGACATCCGCCGCCACATCAAGCAGGCGAACGAGCGCATCCGCGAAAAGCTGAACTCCATGGCGCACGGCGCAACGTTCAGCAAATACCTGCAGGAAAGCATCGTCACCGTGCGCAACGGCCGCTATGTGCTGCCCGTCAAGCAGGAATACCGCCAGTTTATCCCCGGCCTTGTGCACGATCAATCCAGCACGGGCGCCACGCTCTTTGTGGAGCCGCTCGCCGTTGTGGAGCTTGGCAACGAGCTCAAGCAGTGGACAAGCAAGGAGCGCGAGGAGATCGAGCGCATTCTTGCCGAACTCTCCGCCCAAGTCGGCGCGCAGGCGGAGCTGATTGCTGAAAATATCAATGTGCTGACCGCGCTTGATTTTACCTTTGCCAAGGGACATCTCTCCCGCGAAATGCGCGCGACCATGCCCAAAATGAACGACGAAGGCCGCATCAAGCTGGTGCACGTGCGCCATCCGCTCATCCCCCGCGAAACCGTCGTGCCCTGTGATCTGTGGATGGGGCAGGATTTTACCACGCTGATCATCACCGGCCCCAATACCGGCGGCAAGACGGTCACGCTCAAAACCGTGGGCCTGCTCACCCTCATGGCGCAGTCCGGCCTGCACGTGCCGGGCAACCTTGGCACGGAGCTATCCGTATTTGAACAGGTGTATGCCGATATCGGCGACGAGCAGAGCATCGAGCAATCGCTTTCGACCTTCTCCTCGCACATGAAAAATATCGTGGAGATTGTGGGTGAAGTGACCGACCGCGATCTGGTGCTCTTTGATGAACTGGGCGCAGGTACCGACCCCACCGAGGGCGCGGCGCTGGCGCAGACCATCCTTGACACCCTGCTCAAATTCCGCGTGCGCACCGTCGCCACCACGCATTACAGCGAACTGAAGGCCTATGCGCTGTCCACCAGGGGCGTGGAAAACGCCAGCGTGGAGTTTGACGTATCGACGCTGCGCCCCACCTATCGCTTGTCCATCGGCGTGCCGGGCAAATCCAACGCCTTTGAGATTTCCAGCCGTCTGGGCCTGCCCGAATACATCATCGACGGCGCAAAGAAGCTGCTTTCCGCCAATGACGTGCGCTTTGAAGACGTCATCGCCGGCGCGGAATATCAGCGGCAGATCGCCCAGAAAGAGCGCGAAGCCGCCGAGGCCGCCCGTGCCGAAACCATCCGCTTGCGCAACGAGGCCGAAAAGCTCTACCGCGAGATGGAGGAAAAGCGCCAGAACATTGAGAAAAAAGCCAAGGAGGACGGCCGCCGCATTGTGGAAAATGCCCGCCGTGAGGCCGAAAACGTCATCCTTGAACTGAAAAAAATGAAAAAAGAGGGCGGCGCCGCCGGCCGCGAAGCCGAGGTCAACGCCCTGCGCAAAAAGATGCAGTCGAGCCTCGAGGGCCTGAGCGAAGGCCTGATGGCGAAAAATCCCACCCTCCAGCCTCCGCCCAAGGATTTGAAACCCGGCGATACGGTGGAAATCATCCACCTCAACACCCAGGGCACCGTGCTTTCTGCGCCCGACAGCAAGGGCAATGTACAGCTGCAGGCAGGCATCATGAAGCTGAGCGCCAACATTACCCAGCTGCGATTGATCCAGCAAAAAAAGCAAAACCAGCAGAAAAAATCCACCGTCCACGTGCATACGCAGTCGCAGTCCCGCACCGTGCGCATGGAATGCGACGTGCGCGGCATGGCGCTGGATGAAGCGCTGATGGAAGTGGAACGCTACATTGACGAAGCCGTGATGGCCGGCATGAACGAAGTGAGCATTGTGCACGGCAAGGGCACGGGCATTCTTCGCCAGGGCATCCAGAAGCATCTGAAAACCTATCCCCACGTCAAATCCTGCCGCACCGGCGTGTACGGCGAGGGCGAAATGGGCGTGACCATCGTAACTCTCAAATAATTTTTATTCCGTGCGACGGAGGTGAACAAGCGTGAAAGAAAAGCCCGTCATCATGATCGTCGATGATGATCCGAACATTGCCCAGCTGGTCAAATTGTATCTGGAAAAGGACGGCTATGCCACCGTTGTCTGCTCCCGCGGCGACGAAGCGCTGGAAAAATTCCGCCTCAACCCGCCCGGGCTGATGATTCTTGA
>JAZQXQ010000212.1:0-6457 GCA_045632965.1 Clostridia bacterium | reverse complement strand
AGGACAGCGCCAACCTCAGCTCCCTCTTTGGCTGCACGGGCTATCCCACCACGGTGATGATCGACCGCCACGGCGTATACTGCTTCTTTGAAAGCGGCGCCATGCCCTCCGCCAATGCTTTCCTGCGCCTGATGAAGCCCTTCGCGGCGGCGGATTACGCGGCGTCGCTGGTGAATTTCACCATCCCCGCCGCCCAGCCCGAAAGCCCCATGCCCGCCTCTAACGAGTTGGCCTCCGCGCTGAATGTGACGGGCGATATTACCTACGCCGCCGTCGACAATACCTGGCCGTGGTATCTCAGCGATGAAGGCTATGCCTATTCCTCCAACAGCGGCGAACATTCCACCTCCGCCGTGCTGAGCGCCGCCGTCAAGGCCAATGCCGGCGACGTGCTGGCCTTTGATTACCGCGTCAGCAGTCTGGAAAACGACGACTACTTGGTTTTCTATCTCGGCGAAACACCCGTCAAGGTCTTTTCCGGCGAAAAGGACTGGCAGACCTACGCCTACGCCTTCACGGAAAGCGGCACGCACACGGTCCATTTTTCCTTCATGAAAAATTCCATGTATGCCGGCGGCGAGGATCAGGCCTGCATCGACAATCTGCGCGTGCTCTCGGGGGAGGAAGCCGCCTTTGTGCTTACCAACAATCCCACCTGGCCGAAGGTGCTTGACGGCACGGATATCGCCTTTGATATCCTCAACGAAGGCACGCGCCGCGTGGTGATTGACGATCCCTCCGGCACGCTTGACAGCTACTATCCCGGCGCACAGTTCTACCTCGCCCCGGGCGACGAAGTGCATCTGCGCGTGCGCATCGGCAAGATGATCGACCCCGAGGGCGCTATCATCTACGCATTCTACGACGGCGCGCACCAGACGCTCAGCACCCTTGAAACGGATGATCAGGGCTATCTTGTTTACCTTCCCGCCGACAGCCTCGCCACTACGGGCTATGCCTGGTCGGGCGTGCTGATCTATCCCTATTTCAATAATTTCACCGAGATGGTGCCGCTGTTCTACTTTGCCTCCGAGGAGGATCTTGATTACTTCTGCGCAAACAGCATTGCCGCAGGCGTCACCGCCGCCTGGCAGTATGCCGACGAAAAAGCCGCCTACACGCTGACCTTTTCGGATCAGCACGGCGCGCCTGTTTCCGGCGTCATCGCCAATATCTGTGATGAAACCACCTGTTTGCCCATGGTATCGGATGAAAACGGCGTGATTGCTTTTGAAAACGTGCCGTATCCCTACGATATCCATGTCATCCGCGTGCCGGACGGCTACAGCTTTGATCTGTCGCAGGGCTTCACCGCGCCGGAGACGGGCGGCGAAATGCATTTCACGCTGGCCAAGAACTGATGGCGGAAAGGAGTTGTCATGGCTGCAACGCTTGAAGTGGGCCGCCTGACGCTGGGCAGCGGCCTGCCTAAAATCATCGTGCCGATCGTCGGCACAAAAGAAGAAGACATCCTTTTTGCCGCTGAGGAGATCGCCGCGCATCCCTTCGCCGATCTGGCGGAATGGCGCGCCGATCATTACGAAAACGCTTTGGATGCGCTATCCACCTGCCGGCTGCTTAAAAAGCTGCAGTCAGCGCTTCACGGCAAGCCGCTTTTGTATACCTTCCGCACGTCCCGCGAGGGCGGGCAAAGGGATATCACCGCGCAGCAGTATGTCGCCTTGTGTGAAGCCGCCGCCCAAAGCGGTAATGCGCAGCTGATCGACGTGGAAATGTTCTTTGAAGATGCCGCACAGGAATGCGTGCAGCGCATCCACGCGCACGGCGTTCCCGTCGTCGGCTCCTGGCATCATTTTTCCTGCACGCCGGATGAAAGCGAATTGCTCGCGCGGTTCCACATGATTGAGCAGCTGGGCGCGGATGTGCTCAAAATCGCCGTCATGCCCCAGTGCGCAGAGGATGTGCTCACCCTCATGTCCGCCGCCCGCCTGATGCACGAAAATTTCGCCACGTGTCCACTGACCGCCATGTCCATGGGCGCGCTCGGCCGCATCAGCCGCACCGCCGGCGAAACCTTCGGCAGCTGCATGACCTTTGGCATGCTGGGCGCAGCCTCCGCCCCCGGACAAGTGGACGTCGATACCCTGCACGGCGAACTCTGCGCCCTGCACGAGAGCCTGCAGCAGGAGTAAATATTTCCCCTTGTATTTTCCCCGGCCTTCTGCTATAATAATAAGGCTGAGGGTCGGGTCCCGTGCGATGGCACGGCGTGAACCTTGTCAGGTCCGGGAGGAAGCAGCAATAAGCGCATGTTGTCCATGTGCCGCGGGCGCTCCCGGTCCTCAGTTTTCAGCAAAAACAAACCGCCGAACGATTTTCGTCCGGCGGTTTTTTGTTATGCTTTTTTATGCTTTTTCCTTGCGCTGCATCAGCACGGCCGCTACCACGATGGCGCCCTTGAAGGCTTCGCGCAGGAAGGGATCGACACCCACCAAGGTCAGCAGATTATTCATCACAGCCAGCGTCAGCGTGCCAAGCAGCGTACCCACTACCGAGCCGCTGCCGCCCGACATCGCCGTGCCGCCGATGATGACGGAAGCAATCGCATCCATTTCATAGCCCGAGCCCGCGCTGGCATAGTCCATCGAGCCGATGCGCGCCACCTGCACCATGGCCGCAAAAGCCACAATCGCGCCGGTGAGCGCATACACGCGGCGCTTGACGCGATCCACATTGATACCAGACAGCCGCGCCGTGCGCTCATTGGAGCCCACCGCGTACACATGGCGGCCAAACACCGTATGCCGCGCCACGATGTAGAGAATCACCGCCAGCACCAGCCAGTAAATGATAGGCAATATCATATTGCCGCCGATCTGGAACTTGGAAATGTTCTTGAACGCATTGGGCAGCGCCACACCCTTGCGCGTCTGCATAAAATACTGCGTGACGGAGCGGAAGATCATCATCGTACCCAGCGTCACAATGAAAGGCGGCACATGGCCCTTGGCAATGACAAGGCCGTTGAGCTGGCCCAGCAGATAGCCCATCAAAAGGCCCAGCGCCACGCCGATGACCACCGCCGGCACGCCGGTGATGCCCAGTTTGGTGAGAATGCCCGCATCCTTGGTATTGACCAGCACCATCACCATCGCGCCCACCGCCACGAGCGTGGAGCCGACGGACAGATCAATGCCGCCCGAAATAATAACAAAGGTCATCGCCAGGGCGATCATACCTACATAGCTGTTGTTGAGCAGGATGTTGCGCCAGTTTGTCGTCCATTTCTGCCCCCAGGCCGCGAAGGAATCAAACTTCTTCATGCTCACATCAAACGCAAATTCCGGCTCGAAGGTCAGTTTGAATTCATACGTCATCACGACGGTCTGCACAATCACCAGCAGCAGCAGCGCCATCGCAACGCTGAGCAGCGGCTGCGTGCGCCACATTTTCTTGATTTTTGCTCCCAGTTTCATTCCTTTACCTCCCTGCCGCCCGTCGCCAGCAGCATGATATCGTATTCATTCATTTCCTCGCGCTGCATTTCGCCCACGATTTTTCCGTGATACATCACATGCGCACGGTCACACAGGCGGATAATCTCCTGCGCTTCGCTGGAAAGAATGACAATGCCCACGCCCTCGCGGGCCAGCGCCACGATGATATCGTAAATATCTTCCTTCGCGCCCACGTCCACGCCCTGCGTGGGATTGTCAAAGATCAGCACCTTGGGCCTGGCAGCCAGCCACTTGGAAAGCACCACCTTCTGCTGATTGCCGCCCGACAAACTGGTAATGCGGTTCTCAATGCTTTCCATCTTGATGCGCAGCTTTTGCGACAGCGCATAGAAGGCCGCACGCTGCTGTTTGCCGCTGATAAGACCCCTGCAGTATTCTTCAAGCGTGATGAGCGTGCCGTTGTCCAGGATGCTCATATCCTTGATGATGCCGTTTTCCTTGCGGTTGCGCGGCACATAGCCAACGCCAAGATCCTTCGCCTGTTGCGCGCTTCCGATCTGCACAGGCTTTTCATCCACATACACCTGGCCGCCGGTGAGCTTTTCCACGCCGAACACCGCGCTGAACAATTCGCTGCGGCCGTCGCCCAGCAGGCCCGTAAAGCCAAGAATCTCGCCCGCATGCAGGGTAAAGCTGATATTTTCAAAGCCCTTGCCGCACAGCTTCTCGCCGCGCAGCAGTTCTTTTCCCTTCCTGATGCCCGTCTGCAGCCGCTCGGTGCGCACGGTATGGCCCACCATGTGGAAGGCCAGTTCATCCGCCGTAGCGCCCGCCACAGGCGCAGAATGCACCGCATGGCCGTCGCGCAGAACGGTATACGCATCGCAGATAGTGAGGATCTCGCCCAGCTTGTGCGAAATAAAAATGATACTCACACCCTGGCTTTTGAGCGTGCGCATGAGCTTGAATACCACGTCGATTTCCACTTCGGTCAGCGAGGTGGTGGGCTCGTCCATAATGATCAGCTTTGCGTTCATCATCAGCGCGCGGGCGATTTCGACGATCTGCTTATAGCTGGCGTCAAGCTGCCTGACCGGCACGGCGGAATCCAGATGAATGCCCATGCGCGCAAGGATTTCCCCGGCGCGGCGGCGCATTTCCTGATGATCCACCAGGCCCATCCGCGTCCTGATCTCCCGGCCGATAAAAATATTCTCATACACCGACAGATCGTTGATCAGATTGAGTTCCTGATGGATGAAGGCAATGCCCGCATCCATAGCGTCGCGCGGACGCAAAAAGCGCACGTCCTTGCCATGCAGCAGAATTTTTCCGCTGTCGCACATCAGAACGCCGCCCAGGATATTCATCAGCGTGGATTTGCCCGCGCCGTTTTCGCCGATCAAGGCGTGGATTTCGCCTGCCTTCACACAGAAATCCACATCCGTCAGCACCCGATTCTGATTGAAGGCCTTGTTGATGCCCAGCATCTTCAGCATGCAGCCAAAAACTCCTTGCATTGCAAAAATGTTTCACAACGCCGGCTTTGCCGGCTACACCTCATCCGGCTCGTTTTACTCGCCAATTTCCCCTTGAGGGGAAGCTGTCATCCGCCAGGATGACTGATGAGGTGTAGCGCTCCGCAGAGCGCGTTCTCCCGATAAACAGAAAAGAAGGCCGTGACAAACCTGCCACGGCCTTGGCAAAAGGATTAATCGTAATAGGGAGTGTTCTCGTCCAGATAATCGTTTACGTTGTTGCGGTCAACGATCGCAGTGGGGATGGTCAGCACGGGTTCAACGGTTTCGCCGTTGAGCAGCGCCACGGCAGCGTTCACAGCATCCATCACCATCATGGGGCTGTACAGCGCGGTGCAGAGCCAGATATCCTGATTCTCAGCGATATTCTGGAAATACGCCTGCGCGCCGCCGCCGCCGGTCATCACCTTGATATCGGTGCGGTTGGCGTCGGCAATCGCCTGGATAGCGCCCAGAGAAGTGGAGTCATCCTGAGAGAACACAGCGTCGATGTGGTCTACGGCGATCAGGATATCAGCCATGGCCGCCAGAGACTTTTCGGCGTTGTACTCAGCAGAGTATTCCTTGATGGTCAGTTCGGGAGCGATCTTGGCAACGGTGTCATAGAAGCCCTGCATGCGCAGTTCGTTGACAGAGCCGGCGCCGGGATTGGCCAGCGCCACAACGGTGCCGGTGGTGCCGATCTGCTCAACGATCGCCATGGCGCACAGCACGCCCATGTCGTAGTTGTTGCCGGTGACCTTGTACAGGCCTTCAACCGCGATGTCGATATCGAAGTTCACAACGGGGATACCCTGCTTGACAACTTCGGCAATCGGTTCTTCCAGACCGGGCCACTGCGCGCAGACAACCAGCGCTTCGGCGCCCCAGGTCATCTGATCGTCAATGTTGGTGGTCATTTCTTCGATATTGCTGGCGGTGGTGATATTGTATTCCACACCCAGCTCCTTGCAGCGCTGCTCGGCATAGTAAGCCACGGCGCCCACCCAGCCATGGGTGTTGGCGGAGCAGAGAATACCAATCTTGTGCACAGGCTGTTCGGCAGCGGCAATGCCCATCATGGACAGCGCCATCACAGCGATCAGCATAAGAGCGATCAACTTCTTCATAACTTCATTTCCTCCTCAGCGTTCATAAACTGAAACGCCATTTCTTAGCTAACATTATAGCAAAAGTGCCATTTCATTGCAACTGATATAATCCGCTAAAAGAGTGCCATAAACCGCTAAAAATTGAAAACCCTGCATGCTTTTACACATGCAGGGCGGTGATAAACGATAAGGAAAATTACTTCACCTTGCTCAGCGCGTCGTTGACGGCGGCGATCAGAGCGTTGGAAGAAACGGTGGCGCCGGAATGTACGTCAACCGCGGCGGTGTTGCCGGCGATCATCTTGGGGATCATGTTTTCGAAAGCCTTGTCGCCAAGACCCGCAGTCTCGGAATGCTCAAGCACTTCGATGTTCTTGATCTTGTCGCCGTCCATGGTGACCTTGACCTT
>JAZQXQ010000211.1:0-2493 GCA_045632965.1 Clostridia bacterium | reverse complement strand
CAGTTTTCCGTTGATCGACACCTGCAGCATCGTTTCGTGCAGAATGGTGCGCATTTCTTCCCTCGGCGTCTCGCCGGCGTTCAAGCGCATGATGCGCGCATCGTTTGTGCATTCTCCGTGCCGGCACAGATCGATAATTTCCATAGCTCCTCCGTTATACCTTCAGCGTGCGCAGGTATGCCTTGCGCTCTTTTGAAATCTGCAAACTTTCCGTTGCCTTTTGAATCGCCTTGTTATGCGTCCATTTTTCCAAATGCTTTTCCTCTATATACGGCAGCGCCGCCTCATACTGTTTGGTCAGCGCCGTGGCAAAATACCAGGCCACCATCATATTGACGTAGTATTCATCCGAGCGCACCGCCGCAGCCCAGTCAAGATACCGCCCTTCGAATCCTGCATCCATAAAATGGCACATCAGCATTTCAATGCCAAAGCGGATCACATACGGCCGCTCATCTGCCATATATCGTTTAATGGCCGCAAGCAGCTTTTCGCGCTCCTTCGCAAATGCCTTCGGCCGCAGCTGATCGCAGGTTGCCCAGTTATCGACATAGGGCAAAAACGCCTCCACCCGCGAAAGCGCTTCGTCAAAATCGCGGATGTCATTGAGCAAAAAGGCATGCAGCTGGTTTTCTTCAAATGCATCGTGCGGCAGCGCCTGCAAAAACGCTTCTGTCTCCTGCTTTCCGCGCATTTCTTTGGCCAGCGCCCGCAAAGCAGGCGTGCGCACGCCGATTATCCTGCCGCGCTCCACCGTCGGCAAAAGCCGCCGCTGAAAATCCGCGTATGCTTCATCGTGCAGAGCCCATAAACGCTCTTTGAGCATCCTTCCTCCTGAAAAAAATCATGGGAAACGCAGCGCTTCGCCGCATTTCCCATGAAACGCTGTTTTACAGTTCTCCGCCAGAGATCAGCATGCTGATGCTGCTTACCTTGTCGCTCTTGAAGCGGTAGGTCAGCGTGGTCGTGCCGCCATCCTCGCGCAGATAGGTATATTCCACGCGGGCAAAGGTATCGCTTTCCTTCCAGTACTTGCCCGTGCCGGTGTATTCATCATAATACAGGCTGCGGTTGCCCTTGGCATTGGCCACCTGTCCCATATCGCGGTACAGCGCCGTCACTTCGTTGAGCGACATGCCGATCTTGGTATTGCGCGGACCGATGACGCCGGAATAAGCGCTCTTGATGTAATACATCACGCCGCTCTCCTGCACAAAGCGCGCCTCGCCCCATTCGTATGTCACCTTGATAGCCGGTCTGCTGCCGATATTCTCATCGGTGATTTCTTCCGTCGTGCCCGCGCCATAAAGCTTTTTGAACTGCTCGTATGTGGTCGTGCCCACACTGAAGCCCTTGAACTGGTCATCTGTATCGCGGAAGAACTTCTTATATGCCACGTTGATGCGGTATTCCATCACCAGTTCGTTGCTCACCTTGCCATGGCCGTTGACCGCCACCGCGCGCAGCTTCACGCGGCCGCCGGGCAGCAGAATACCGTCGTTCGTATAGATCGGCGAATCGCTGTTGGGCGTCGTGCCGTCGATGGTGTAATACACCGTCAGGCCTTCCTTTTCCAGCGTGCTTTGCTTGCCGTCCTCATTGAGCGCATACAGATACACTCGCTGCTGGCGGTCATACTCGCCGGGCGCAAGGCGTGCCTTGGGTGCGCTGGGCGAAGGCAGCGTGATCGTATATTTGATGGATACTTCATCGCTGATCAGCGCCGAGGACACGCACACCGCACGGATATTGTAGCTGCCCTCGGGCATCTGAATCGCCTCGGTATAGAGCTTGCCGCCCTCGGGCAATTCGCTTTCCGCGTCGTTGATCAAATAGTAAATATCATATCCCTGCTCGGATTTAAGCTCCGTCACCTGGTCAATCTTATACTGACCGGCAGACAGCGTGGCCGTGGGCGCCTTGGGCACCAATTGATCACGCTGGGATTTAAAGCTCATTTCCCCTGTGTTTTCATACGCCTGCTTCATCAGATCCGTCGCCTCGAACAGACGCTCCTGATCCATCATGATGGAAATGGCATACCGGTACGCCAAGGCGTTGGTGGGATCCACCTCGGTATAAAGCAGATGATATACGCCCTCAGCGTCCGACATTCTGCCCGCCGCCTCGTAAGCTTCGGCAAGCAGCAAAAGATAATCGTATTCGTTCTCGATATCGGGATACAATTCATACGCGCGCTGATAGGTTTCAATCGAGCGGTCGATATACCCCTGATCAATCTGATCGGTACCGATCTTCCACAGCGATTTGGCCGCCGCCTCTTCGCCGATCATCACGATTACCTGCGCTTCCTTTTCCTCATCGCCCTGCACGGCGTTCATCAGGAAAAGATGCCCGGGCGTGGTGCGGATGGCCACAATAAACAGCGCCACCGCCGACACCATGACAAAGCAAACAAGCACCGCCACCAGCAGCGCCACATTGACGCCGCGCGCCGTCACGCTCTTATGGCCGGCGGCATTGCGGCGATTG
>JAZQXQ010000210.1:0-5142 GCA_045632965.1 Clostridia bacterium | reverse complement strand
GATGGACTCCTGAGCCTGCTTCTTGGTGCCGACGAACAGGATGGTCTTGTTCTCCAGAGCTACGTCACGGATGAACATGTAAGCTTCGTCGATCTTGCGCACGGTCTTCTGCAGGTCGATGATGTAGATGCCGTTGCGCTCGGTGAAGATGTACTGAGCCATCTTCGGGTTCCAGCGGCGGGTCTGGTGACCGAAGTGCACGCCCGCTTCCAGAAGGTGCTTCATAGAGATGACAGCCATGGGTTTTCCTCCTTGTTTTTCCACCGCGGGGGTTGATTTTTTTGCCGGCCAACCCGTAAGGGCACAAGCGGCAATCCACCCGCGTGCGTTATCCGAGAAATTATAGCACGAAAAGGTGTGGTATTGCAAGAGGAAAAATACGATAAATAGACAGAAAATGAAAAAAACCATCTGACTTTTCAGCCAGATGGTTTTTGCTTGAGGGAATTACTTGATGCCGCTGTGGGCGAAGGACTCGATAAAGCGCTTCTGGAAGAAGAGGAATACGATCAGCAGAGGCGCTACGGTGAGGAAGGTGGCCGCGCAGGTATCCGTCCAGGCGGCGCCAATTTCCGCCTGCTGGGCGAAGATGGCAAGGCCGACGGTGAGCAGGCGCTTGTTGACGGAGTTGATCGTGATCAGCGGCCAGAGGAAGTTGTTCCACTGGTAGGAGGCTGCGATCAGGCCGTGTGCGATGAAGCAGGGCACCAGCAGCGGCAGATAGATCTTGATGATGATCTGGAAGAGATTGCAGCCGTCGATGCGGGCGGCTTCTTCCAGCTCGTAGGGGATGGTCTTGACCGTCTGGCGCATGAGGAAGGTACCCATGGCGGAGGCGAAGAAGGGCATCGCCGTGCCGAGCAGGGTGTTGGCCAGGCCCATGGCGGAGATGGTCTTGTAGTTGGGCAGGATCAGCACGTCGGCAGCGATCATGATCTGCGTGAGGAAGAGCATGAACAGCGTATTTTTGCCGTAGAAATCCAGACGGGCAAAGGCGTAGCCGGCCATGGTGATGGTGATGTACTGCACCAGCAGCACGCTGCCGACAACGAGGATGGTGTTGACATAATAGTCAATCCAGGGGGCCTGAGACCAGATGGACTTGAAGTTGGCAAACGTGGGGACGGCGATCTTGAAAAGCTTGAGCTCAAACTCCTTGGGAATGAAGGCGGTGCGCACCATCCAGATCAGGGGGATGAGGCAAACGGCTGCGAACAGATACATGAACGTATATTCCAGGAACTTGCCCGGCGTCATTTTCCATTCGGCGGCATGGGTGCGTTCTTTTTTAGCGGAAACGGTACTCATGTTATGCCCTCCTTCCCTTAAGCGTAATGCGTGCGCTTGTCCTGCGTGAAGAACTGCACGGCGGTGAGGATCAGCAGCAGGCCGATGATAACCACCGTGATCGCAGAGGCGTAACCGGTGTTGGAGCGGTCAAACGCCGTCTGGTACACGTAGAACAAAAGCATGTTGGAGGAGTTGCCCGGGCCGCCCTTGGTCATGATATACAGATGGTCAACCAGCTTGAAGGCATTGGTCATGGTGATGATCATGACGTACAGCGTGGTGGGCATGAGCATAGGCCAGGTGATTTTCCAGAAGATCTGACGGTTGTTGGCGCCGTCGATATGCGCTGCTTCGTACAATTCGGGGTTGATATTTTGCAGACCGGAGATGAAGAAGACCATAACGTAGCCGGCCTGCTTCCAGATCAGCATCACGATCAGCGCCCAAAGCACTGTATCGGGATTGGTCAGAAAACGCCAATTCGGGTTGATGTAGCCGAGCAGACCGTACATGGGCGTGTAGATGAACAGCCAGATGTTGGCTACCGCGACCATGGGAAGGAGCGTGGGGTAGAAGAAGGAAACGCGTACAAGGCCCTTGCCGACCTTGACTTTGTTGGCAAAGAGCGCCATGCTGATGGCCAGCGCGATGGAGGTGGGCACCGTCGTAACGGCGATGATCATGTTGTTCCAGAAGCTCTGGGTGAAGATCTTGTCCTTTGTGAACAGGCGCACATAGTTATCCCAGCCGATGAAAACAGGGCCGGTCGTATAGGTGGCCTGATTGTTTTTGAAAAAGGACATATATACACTGTATCCGATCGGATAAAAAGTGAACAATGCCAGGAAGATCAAAAAGGGAAGCAGCAGAAGAAGCGCCAGGCGCGTGGTGCGCCACTTTTTGCGGCGGGCACGGCTCAGGCCGTTGCTGAGGGATGTGCTGCGGGTGATCGTGCTCATAGGATTCCCCATTTCATACGGGTTTCCCCACGGCATAAAACCGTGGGGAAACCGAAGTGTGTGTTATAATTTCAGAATGTGGGCATCCTGAAAAGCAGCCATTACTGATAGTCGAAGAGGATCATTTCGGCCTCGGCCTGCGCGTTGTCCAGCGCGGTCTTTGCGTCAGACTGACCGGTCATGACCAGCTCGATGGCGGTGTCCAGAATATCCTGAACGGTGCCCTGATCGTAAACGGAGAACTCAGCGTAGGCGTATTCAAGCTGATCGCGGGCGGTCAGCGCGGAGGGGAATTCAGCGGCGTACTGGATCATCTTTTCGGTCTCATACGCAACGGGACGAGGAGCAACATAGCCGGTGTCCATGGACCACTGGGCAACGCGCTCGGGATCGCCGGTCATCCACTTGATGAAGGTGAAGGCAGCCTGGGTCTGTTCTTCGGTGATATTGTCATCCTTGAACAGGTAGAAGTTGCCGCCGCCGGTGGGAGAACCGTAGGAGGTGCCGGCAGCCAGACGGCTGGTGCCGAATTCGAAGGTGGCGTTCTTCTTGACGTTGGTCAGGTTACCGGTGGTGTGGTACATGATAGCAACCTTGCCCTCCAGGAAGTCACCAACGGTGGTGGCCCACTTGGCGGTGCCGGGAGCCTGGGCGCCGATTTCGGACAGGTGATGCCAGAATTCAAGGCCCTTGATGGTCTTTTCGTGGTTGAAGTATACTTCCTTACCGTCAGCGCTCATCAGGTTCTGACCGTCCTGGGTGAGGGTGAAGGTCTGGAGCATCCAGTAAGCATAGCCGGCCTTATCGGAAGGAATCTGGATACCGTAGCGGACGGTGTTGCCGCTTTCATCCTTCTTGGTCAGCTTCAGAGCATACGCTTCGAGTTCTTCCCAGGTCGTGGGAGGAGCTTCGGGATCAAGGCCGACTTCGCGGAAGGCGTCCTTATTGTAGTACATGATGATGGTGGAACGCTGCCACGGAATACCATACACCGTGTAGCCGCCGTTGCCATCGGGAATGCGGCTGTTTTCCATGAAGCCGGGGTAGAAGCTGTTGAGCCACGCGATGTCTTCTTCGGTGGTGCAGAAGCTGTTGTAGTCATAGAGCTTGCCGGTGGACAGCAGCTGATACAGGTCGATAGAGAACATCAGGGCGATGGCCGGGGTGTTCTTGGCCTGGATAGCAGCCAGCACCTTGGTGCGGGTGTCGGCGTAGGAGCCGGCGTAGACGGGATTGATCTTGATGCCGGGGTTCTCGGCGTGGAACTGGTCGCACAGCGCGTTGATCAGCGCATCGGGGCCGCCGCCGACGGATACGGGGAAGTACATGTCCAGCTCGATGACGTCATCGGCCAGCGCGGGCGTGAGGGTAAGAACCATCAACGCACACAGGAGCAGGGACAGCAATTTCTTCATAGAGAAATCCTCCTTTGATTGTTGGGCTTTGCCCAGTGATATAAATGGAATCAAACGCACAATTCCATTTTCTGTTGTCTATAATTATAATGCCTGATATGGTAAAAGTCAACATCGAAAAAGACAAAAAAACGTCGAAATATGACGATAATGTTATATCGATAGCGAAGGGAACGGCTGAGAAATAATTCTTTTTATTTCCTCATAAATATGCTATAATATATTGTCATGAATTTTCTGGGGTATTCGATCGTGAAATGAAGCCGTTCAGACGCTAAAATGTATGATTGAGCAAACAGATATTGCATGACAAGCGTGAAATTTGTACAATCTGTGCGAAACCTTGAATGATATGAAGGAGGGCGCACATGCCGCCAAGAAAACCGCCGCGCAGAAAGGTGCGCGGATTGTCCGGCTCGTTTATCGCCATGGGGATCCTCAGCCTGCTTTACGGGGGAGTTCTGCCGCTGTTCCGCCTGCTTGATTATGCGGGGCTGGCGATTGTGATGTGGCTGGGCGGAAAAATTTATCGGGGACTGATCAAAAAGCGCTACGCCACAGAGGACGCTGAAACGGAAAAGCGGGAAGCGGAAGAGAGGGCGCAGCGGGAATCCGAAGAAGCTGCCAGGCGCGAAGTGGAAGAAAAGAAGCGCCGCGCGGCGCAGTCGCCCGCGACCGGCGATCAGCAGGTGGATGAGCTGCTGCTGCGCGGTCAGCAATTGCTTTATAAGATCCGCGAGGAAAACGAGCGTTTGCCCGACCAGGTGATCTCCGCGCAGATCGACGAAATTGAGAGTATTTCCAATCAGATTTTCAGAATCGTGATTGAACAGCCCGAAAAGGCAGATCAGATCCGCCGCTTTATGGATTATTATCTGCCCACGACGCTCAAAATGCTTTCTGCCTACCGCCGCATGGAGGAAAACAACGCCGACGGCGAGCAGGCGGTGAAGGCGCAGGAAAAGATCCGTCAGTCGCTGGATACCGTGATCACGGCCTTTGGCAAGCAGCTGAGCCAGATGTTTGAAGAGGAAGCGCTGGATATCGCTACGGATATCGACGTGATGGAAACCATGCTCAGACAGGACGGCCTGATTGATTCGGGCCTTAAAGTAAAAACATCCACGGGAGAGGAGAAATAAACAATGAGTGAACAGAAAGTACCCGTACTGACCCTGAAGCCCGAAGAGGAAACCATGCAGGAAGCGCTGGACCAGGCTGTCGCGCAGCTGGAGGCGCCTGCCGC
Organism: Clostridia bacterium; assembly: GCA_045632965.1. GTDB lineage: Bacteria > Bacillota > Clostridia > Christensenellales > Aristaeellaceae > SFMI01. Next base: position 232 of record JAZQXQ010000210.1, on the reverse strand, counting down.
TCCCAACGCCGATAACGCCATCGCCGCGGCGCTTGACGAGACCTTTACCGAAGAAGAGAAGGCCGAGATCGCCCGCTTTGCCGGCACGATCGATGTGACCAACCCCGACCATGTGATGCTCTACGGCGCTGACGCGCAGAAGAAGGTTTCCGCCTTCTCCGACACCATTCTCTCTTCCATCAAGAACAGCGAATCCGGCGAAGTCGGCGATATCCTCACCGATCTGATCGCC
>JAZQXQ010000209.1:0-2498 GCA_045632965.1 Clostridia bacterium | reverse complement strand
CCTTCAGAACTGGTCGACACCGTGCATAAGTCGCTGCGCTACCGCCTGATGGCGCACACCGCCGAGGATCTGTGCTCCATCCACATGGATCCCAAGCTGATGGATATCTGCCATCACGACGATATCCGCCACGGCTTTGTGATGGCGTTTTATGAATATCCGCCGCACATCGATCTTGAAGAACTGGAAAAGAAGGTCAATATCGATATCAAGCGCGATCTGCCGGTGGCCTACGCCGATGAATCGCACATCCTCGTGGGTGATATCAAGCACCCCTGCAGCGGCCCGCGCACGCACGTCACCTCCACCGGCCGCATCGAGGGCTTCCGGCTCTATCCCGAAATCATTTACGATACCCAGCGCAACCGTTATCTGCTGATCGGCTTTGTGGGCGAACACTCCGAAGAAAGCCTTAAAAAGCTGCAGCACAACCTTCGCACCCCCGAAATGATGAATCCCTTTGTTTATAAATAAAAGCACAAAAGGAGACGAAATCAAATGAAGAAAAAGGTTCTGGTCATCGGCGTGATCGGCGCTGATGTACACGCTGTGGGCAACAGAATCCTCTATCACGCCTTCACCGAGGCAGGGTTCGACGTGGTCAACCTGGGCGTCATGGTCTCGCAGGAAGAATACATCGCCGCGGCCATTGAATCCGCCGCCGACGCCATTGTCGTTTCCTCGCTGTACGGCCAGGGCGAGCTTGACTGCCGCGGCATGCGCGAAAAGTGCGATGAAGCGGGCCTCAAAGGCATTCCGCTGGTCGTAGGCGGCAATATCGTCATCGGCAAGCAAAAGTTTGAAGACGTCGAAAAGCGCTTCAAGGCCATGGGCTTTGACCGCGCCTTCCCTCCCGGAACCCCGCCGGAAACCACCATCGCGGCCCTGAAGGAGATCCTGCATGTGGAGGATGAAGCATGAAGCCAATCCTGCTGATTGACTTTGGCAGCACCTACACCAAAGTCACGGCGGTGGATGTGGAAAATGAAGCGCTTCTCGGTACGGCGGATTCCTACACCACGATCGAAACAGACGTGGGAGCGGGCCTTGAAAATGCGCTAAGCAAGCTGCATGCAAAGACGGGGCCGCTTGAATACGCCGCCCGCTACGCCTGCTCTTCGGCTGCCGGCGGGCTGCGCATGATTACCAGCGGCCTTGTGCCCGAGCTCACCGCCGAAGCCGCGCGTCAGGCCAGCCTGGGCGCAGGCGCCAAGGTGCTCAAAGTCTTTTCCTTCCAGCTGACAGAGGATGACCTGAGCGAAATTCGTCAGATCAACCCCGATATTTTCCTGCTGGTGGGCGGCACCGACGGCGGCAATACCGAGTGCATCCTGCACAACGCACACATGCTGGCCTCGATTGATTTTGATTTTCCCGTCATCATCGCCGGCAACCGCACCGCCGCCCGCGAATGCGAGCGCATCCTTTCCGGCCACGAAGTGCACATCTGCGAAAATGTGATGCCGAAATTCGGCGTGCTCAATATCCAGCCTGCCCGCCAGAAAATCCGCGAGATTTTCCTCCACCGCATCGTGCAGGCCAAGGGGCTTTCCAAGGCAGCGGAATTGCTTTCCGGCATCCTCATGCCCACGCCCTCGGCGGTGATGAAGGCCATGCGGCTGCTGGCCGAAGGCACGGACGGCGAAAGCGGCATCGGCGATCTGATCGCCGTGGACGTAGGCGGCGCCACCACGGATATTTACTCCATGGCCGACGGCATGCCCCGCGATGCGGCGACGGTCTATAAAGGCCTGCCCGAGCCCTACGACAAACGCACGGTGGAAGGTGATATCGGCATGCGCTATTCCGTGCGCGGCATTGTGGAGGCGGCAGGCATCAATCGCATCTGCCAGCTGTCCGGCCTTGAGCAAGATCGCGCGGAAGAACTGATCAACCAGCTCTGCGCCGCGCCCGATACGCTGCCAACGCCCGGATCCGATCTTGAAAAGCTCGACTTCGCCCTTGCTTCCATGGCGATTGACACAGCCGTCACCCGCCACGCCGGCAGCATGGAGGAAACCTACACGCTCATGGGCCTGACTTATGTGCAGTCCGGCAAGGATCTGCGAAACGTAAGACAGATCATCGTCACCGGCGGCAGCCTCATCCGCACGCAGCGCACGGGAGAAATTGCGGCCCACGCCCTCGCTTCGCCGCTTGCGCCCATGTCGCTCAGGCCCTTGAAGGCGGACGTCCGCGTAGACAGAAAATACATCATCGCAGCCATGGGGCTGCTGAGCGAATACTACCCGCAAACCGCTCTGCGCATCATGAAAAAGGAGCTTGAACACGATGGATATTCAGAACAAAAGAATTCCTGATTCCGAGTTTCACGCACTGAGAGCCGAAGTGCTCACCCAGTGGCCCACCGGCAAGGATGTAAACCTCGAAGAGGCCGTTGCCTACCACAAGGCCATGCCCGAAAACCGCAAGTTCGGCAAGAAGCTGCTGGAGGCAAAGCGGGACGGTCGCACTTTGGTACAGCCTCGTGCCGGTGT
>JAZQXQ010000208.1:0-4405 GCA_045632965.1 Clostridia bacterium | reverse complement strand
AAAATCTCCTTGAAAAAGGGAACGCCGGAAGGCGTTCCCTTTTGAATGCTTTTACGAACGAATCTCCGCGTCGTGACGCTCCTTGCACAGCTTCAGCGCCTTTTTCATGATAGGCGCGAGGTGCTCTTCGGTCAGCGTCTGATCGGGGGAGCGGAAGATCAGCGAGAAGGCGCAGCTCTTGAGGCCGTCACCCAGCTGCTTGCCGCGGAATACGTCAAACAGGCGGATGTCCTCCAGCAGCGCGCCGCCGGCTTCGCGCAGGGTATCCATCACGGGGCCGAGGTTCACTTCTTCCTTCATCACCAGCGCGATATCGCGGGAGACGGCCTGCATGCGGGAGATGGACTGCACATGGCCCATCGCCTCGGCGCATTCGTACATGGCGACCATGTCGATTTCGGCCAGCAGGGTGACTTCGGGCAGGTCCATGGCGGCGGTGATGTCGGGGTGCACCTGACCGAGCTGGGCGATGACTTTATCGCCGCACACAAGGCGGGCGCTGCGGCCGGGATGATAGTAGCAATCCGCGCCGGGCACGATCTTGCATACGATGCCTTCGGTCTTGAGCAGGGCTTCCACGGCGCCGCGGATGGAATAGAAATCCAAATCCTTGCCGTACGCGCCGATGGACAGGGCGGGAGACTCGGTCACCAGGCCCTCTTCGGTGCGCTTCGTCGCGTCAAAGAGCGTGCCGAATTCATACAGCATGGCGCACTCGTTGCCGTGGTTGTAGTTGCCAGAGAGAATACGCAGCATATCGGGCGCCATGGTGGTGCGCATGCAGGCGGTATCCTCGCCCAGCGGATTGCGCAGCATCAGCGGCTGCATGCGGGGATCATCTTCCGGCAGGCCGAGGGAGGCGATGGACTTTTTGCTCACGAAGGAGAAAGTCATCATCTCGTCATAGCCCAGGCCGCCCATCACGCGGCGGATGTTCTTCTTGCGCTGCATGAGGGGATTGAGGCCGCCCTGCGTGGTTTCGCCGCGCAGACGCGTGGAGGGGATATGCTCATAGCCCACCATGCGCAGCACTTCCTCGCAGATGTCCGCTTCCATTTCCACATCCTGACGATAGTCGGGCGCGGTGACGGTGAGCGCATCCGCGCCGTCGTATTCCACGGTGAAGTTGAGCTTGGTGAGCGCATCCACCATCTGCTGGGCGGAGATTTCAACGCCCGTGCGCGCAGCAATGCGCTTGACGGAGCAAACGATGGGCTTGTGCGCTTCAAGGGTTTCGTAATAGTCGTAATGACCGCCGACCACATCGCCGGCATCCAGCATGTTGACCAGCTGGCAGGCGCGCTCCAGCGCCGTCATGATGGTCTGGTTGGAAACGCCGCGCTCAAAGCGGCCGCTGGATTCGGTGCGGATGCCCATGCGGCGGGTGGACTGGCGGGTGCCAACGCGATCAAAGGTGGCGCATTCGAACATGACTTCGCAGGTGCCTTCGGTGATCTCGCTCTCCTCGCCGCCCATGATGCCGGCAAGGCCCGTGGGGCCCTCGGCGTCGCAGATCAGAAGATCGGAGGGCAGCAGGGTGTGATCCTTGCCGTCCAGCGTGCGCAGGGTTTCGCCTTCATGCGCGTTGCGCACGATGATGTGGCGGCCGCGCACCTTGTCAAGGTCAAAGGCATGCATGGGGTGGCCGGTTTCCAGCATCACCAGGTTGGTGATATCAACGATGTTGTTGATGGAGCGCATGCCGGCGGCGTGCAGGATCTGACGGATCCACGCAGGCGAGGGCGCAACGCGCACGTTCTTGATTACGCGCGCGGCGTAACGCGGGCAGCGGTCGAAGTTTTCCACGGTGACCTTCACATGATCGGCGATATCGCCGCCCACATCGGTAACCTTTACTTCGGGGAGCTTGAGCTCGGTATCCATGGCGGCAGCGGTTTCGCGGGCCACGCCCCAGCAGCACAGGCAGTCGGGACGGTTGGCGAGAATTTCAAAATCCACCACGTAGTCATCAAGACCGAAGATCTCGCGCACATCGGTGCCCAGCGCATATTCTTCATTAAAGATCAGCAGGCCTTCATCGCCCACGGAAGGGTACAGCTCCACCGGCACGCCGATTTCGGGGCCGGAGCAGAGCATGCCGTAGCTTTCCACGCCGCGCAGCTTGCCCTTTTTGATGGAGAAGCCGCCGGGGAGCTTGGCGCCCACCTTGGCGACGGGCACGAGAATGCCTTCCTTTACATTGGGAGCGCCGCAGACAATCTGCAAAGGCTCGCCTTCGCCAACATCCACCGTGCAAACATGCAGATGGTCGCTGTTCTCGTGATCGCGGCAGGTCAGCACGCGGCCGACCACCACGTTTTCAAGGTTTTCACCCAGATATTCAACGCCTTCCACTGCCGTGCCGCGCATGATCATGCGGCTTTCGTATTCCGCAGGGGATACGGGGATTTCGGCGTACTGGTTGATCCATTTCATCGATACTTTCATGATCCCAATCCTCCTTAGCGGAACTGGCGCAGGAAGCGCTCGTCGCCTTCGTAGAGCAGGCGCAGGTCCTTGATGCCGTAGCGCAGCATGGTGATGCGCTCAAGGCCGATACCGAAGGCGAAGCCGCGGTATTCGTTGGAATCGATGCCGCACATCTCCAGCACCTTGGGGTTGACCATGCCGCAGCCCAGTACTTCAATCCAGCCCGTGCCCTTGCACACGCGGCAGCCCTTGCCGCGGCAGGTGATGCAGGTAAGGTCCACCTCGGCGCTGGGCTCGGTGAAGGGGAAGAAGGAGGGGCGGAAGCGCGTTTCGATATCCTCGCCGTACAGCTTCTTGAATAGCGTATCGAGCGTGCCCTTCAGGTCGCCCATCGTTACGTCCTTATCAATGACCAGGCCTTCGATCTGATGGAAAACGGGGCTGTGGGTGGCGTCCATCTCATCGGCACGGAACACGCGGCCCGGGCAGGCGATGCGGATGGGGGGCTTGCGGGAGAGCATGGTGCGCGCCTGCACGGGAGAGGTGTGCGTGCGCAGCACGATATTATCATCTACATAGAAGGTATCCTGCGCGTCACGGGCAGGATGATCCTTGGGCAGGTTGAGCAGTTCAAAGTTATAGTGATCCAGCTCCACTTCGGGGCCTTCCACCACGTCAAAGCCAAGGCCGGTCAGGGCAGAGAGCACCTCTTCCAGCGCAAGGGAGGTGGGATGCGGCACGCCGACGCGGGGCAGCTCGCGGGGCTCGGTCACGTCGATCGTGTCCTTTTTGAGCTTTTCTTCGCGTTCCTTGGCTTTCAGCTCGGTCATGCGCTCGTCAATCAGCGCGCCGATTTCTTCGCGGCCCTTGTTGATCATCTGGCCGGCGATGGGACGCTCTTCGAGGGAGAGGCTGCCCATGGAGCGAAGCAGGGCCGTCAGCGTGCCCTTTTTGCCCAGCACCTTCTGCCTTACTTCTTCCAGCTGGCGGATGTCATCCAGCGCGGAAAGCTCTTTCACCAGCTCTTCGCGGATGGCGTCAAGTTGTGTTTTGATATCCATGCGTATCCTCCAAAACAAAAAAATCATCCCATGCCAAAGCATGGGACGCATGTGAACGTGGTACCACCCAATTTCCGCAGGAATATTCCTGCGCTCATAGCCCTGTAACGCGGGCCATACGGACGCCCTACTGATATCTTCAGGCAATCTGCTCGGGAGCGAATGCCCCGCATTCAGCGCAGGCGGCTTTCAGCCGGCGACACGCCTTCTCTTTTGCGTGAATGCAAACGGGGGTTGTTCTCCGTCATTGCAAGGTTTCAAGAGTAGCACAAACGCGCAAGGCTATTCGGCCCGCGCGCCGTACTATTCAATACTTGTGCAACAGTTGATAACTTGAAGCTGTTACGCCTTCACCATCTTGGCAAGACGCGCCTTCTTGCGGTTGGCAGCGTTCTTGTGGATGATGCCCTTGGCGACCGCTTTGTCAATAGCGGAAGTGGTGGCGGCATACTGCTCGGCGGTTTCCTGCTCGTTGAACTTGCGGACGGCAGTCTTCACACCGCTCTTGATCATGCGGTTACGCAGATTCTTCTTTTCGCTCACCTTTACGCGCTTAATGGCGGACTGAATGTTCGGCACTTCCTTCGCCTCCTGTAAGTCTTGGTGCCAGACACTACGATCCAGCAAAAGCTATAATATCATAAGTATTCTATAAAATCAAGGGTTTTTTCAGCTTTTTTTGTTAAATGATGCCGCCGCCTTCCATCGGCGAGCAGGCGTGGGCGGAAAAGAGCTTCAAAACGCCGGAATTATAGCGGGACGCGGGCTTTTTCCATGTTTTTCGGCGCGTGGCGAGGATGATTTTGATTTCGTCAGGCGTTTTCCTCTCGCCCTTTACGCCTACGATTTCGAGTCTGCGGGCGGGGATATCGATTTTGATCAAGTCATTTTCTTCCACCAGCGCGATGGGTCCG
>JAZQXQ010000207.1:0-9026 GCA_045632965.1 Clostridia bacterium | reverse complement strand
TATCCGTGAAGGCGGCCGCACCGTTGGTTCCGGCGCTGTTGTAAGCGTTATCGAATAATCTTCACCAATAAAGAAGACCTGATTGCCAAGGCAATCAGGTCTTTTTCTGTTTGAAAGTGCTGTTTCAGGGCGCATAAATCCCAAGTATGCGAAGAAATTAGAAATTACAGGATTTTTGCACCGGGGAAGTTATCGCAAACGGCCTGAGCGGTATCTTCTTCGTCGGCGCCGTCGATGAAAAGCTTGAGCTTGCCGGCTTCAATTACGCCAAGCGATAGAAGTCCAAGGAGCGATTTGCCGTTGATGACGCGATTCACATCGTGCAGCATGACGGTGGAATCAAAATGCGACATCAGCTGCACAAAGGCGGCCGCGCTTTCGTGGGTAAAGACATTTTCGGTAGAGGATACAGGAACAAGGATTGCGATCATAATAAATCTCTCCAATGCTCAGGTATTTTCAATGGAAAGCGACTTGGCTATTTCCATGATTTTTCTCATACGATGGTTTACGCCGGATTTTCCCAGCGGCGGATCAAGCATTTCGCCCAATTGCTCAAGTGAGGCGTCGGGATTTACAAGTCGAAGCCGGGCAATGGATTGCAATTGCACGGGCAGGATTGTCAGACTGTGATTGAGCGAAATCTGCTTAATGATGTTTAGCTGCTTTTGTGCGGCGGACAGTTGGCGCACCATGTTATTGTGGTCGCAGTTTGTTGCACGGGTGACGGCTTCGTGTAAATTGCGCTGGGCAAGAATGTTTTCATAATGCATCATGGCGCGGACGGCGCCCATTGTGCCAAGAAGCGTTGATATCTGTCCGCTCTGTTTGAGATAGACGACATACGTGCTTCTGCGATAAGCGATGCTGTGCTCGATTTCGCAGCGTGTCAGCAGCTGAGATATTGTTTCGGCACGGCTTTCGCTGTTGCAGATAAATTCAAGATGATAGGTGCTGTGCTCGGGCGCGCTGACCGATCCTTCGCCAAGAAAGATGCCGCGCAGGAAAGCGCGCTGACAGCATTTGCGCGTTAGGGCGCGGCGGGGGATACCGCGGAATACGTCGCCTTCTTCGCTTTCGTGAAGCATGTGCAAAGAAAGCATGAGCTTGCGCGTATCTGCCTGCGTCAATCGGATGATGCAGATGCGCCTGCCGCCAAATCGTGAGGCTTTCGAAAAGTGCGGCGTTGCGTTGATTTCCAAACGCTTTTTGAGCAGGATGAAAATGCGCTTGGCCACAGAAACATTTTCTGTTGTAAAGGCGATGGAAACGCGTCCGCCGCCGTGCAGCGTCATGGATGCACAGGATTGCGTGAGCGCATTCAGTTCGCTGAGCATGCAGCAGGATTTGTCCTGTCTGCTGGCAACCAGTTCCTGTTTTACTTCGGATGAAAAGCTCATGATTCAAAGCGGCCGATCAGCCGTACCTCGGGATGTAATTCAACGCCGAATGCGTCTTTTACCGTCTTTTGTACATGCAGCATCAGCTGATAAATGTCATTAGCCGTGGCATTGCCGGTGTTGATGACAAAGCCCGCGTGCAGTTCGCTCACCTGAGCGCCGCCTACGCTAAAGCCTTTCAATTTGGCGTTTTCAATCAGCGCGCCGGCAAAATGCCCCTCGGGACGCTTGAAAAAAGAACCGCTGCTGGGGTATTGCAGGGGCTGCTTTTCGCGTCTGCGGGCATTTAAATCGGCCATGATGGCATGAATCTGCTGCTGATCGCCCTTTTTTAGGCAAAATGTAGCGGAAAGGACGATCCAATCGGGATGATCCATCAGGACGCTGTGACGATAGCTAAGCTCAAGCGCGTCAACGGGCAGTGTTTTGATTTCTCCATCGGCATAAACCTGAACGGATTCAAGCACTTGATTCATTTCACCGCCGTATGCACCGGCATTCATCACCACAGCGCCGCCAACGGAACCTGGGATACCGGCTGCAAATTCAAGGCCGGTCAGGCTGTTCTCGGCAGCGAGGCGGGATACGGCGGGAAGAAGAGCGCCGGCCTGAGCGGTGATGCGATCGCCGTCGCAGGAGATTTGCGCCATTTCCTTGGCAATGTGAAGCACAACGCCGGAAAAGCCTTCATCGGAAATAATCATATTGGAGCCATTGCCGATAACAAGCAGCGGCACGGAATGCTCGGCTGCGGTAGTGACCACTGTGCTGATAATTTCAGCATTAGCAGCTTCTATAAGACAGGCTGCATTTCCGCCGACACGCATGGTTGTAAACTGCTTGAGCGGAGCATTGAAAGTGCAGCAATCCACAGGAAGAAGCTGGGAAAGTTTATCAAAAAAAGCTGTAAACATAGACCCTCCGGAAGAATTATAACCTATTATAACAAAAACCTGTATTATGTGCAAGGCGCACAGGCTTATTCTTATGACTTTATTTTCACTTTATGCATGAGCGGCGGTTAAGAAAAAGCGATCGCCTGTAAGCGTGAAGGGCGTGCAGTTTCCCGATATGAACAGCGTTTGACCGGCGCAGAGGTAGAGCGTGCGGCCGTTTTCAATTTTGATCATTGCTGGCGAAACACAAGTGAGTACGCTGAATGGGGAAATAGCCGGAAATGTGTATTGGCGGCAGTTGGTAAGCTCGTATACAGTAAAATCATTGGCATTAATCAGCTGCCCGTTCACCGGTGCTGAACTGATAACGGCGCATTCTGATTTTATATAGGGAAGTGCGTTTTCAATTTGCAGCGGGCGCATCTGGCCGCGAGCATTGGTGCGATTCCAATCATAGATGCGCATGGACTCGCTGCCGGTATTTTGAATCTGGTAGCAGGTCGCGCCGGAAATACTGTGCGGTACGCCTGCCGGGATCCGGATCATATCACCGGCCTTGATGGAGACAAATTCAAAATCATCCTCGGTCAAACCGGAAGGATTGTTTTCGGGAGCATGACGGAGACCGGAAACGAGTTTGGCATTTTCAGCTGCATGAACAACAAGCAGGTATTCGTCATGGTGCGGATGGATGTGAATGCTCAGCCAATCCTTTGCATCCACCCATTTGATCACAAAGGGCGAGGAAAGGAACTTGGATAGCGGCGTTCCATCGGGTGCGGTGCTTTCATGACCGGGCACTGTGCTGAAATCATAGCTCTCTCCGATCTGATTGCCAAGGGCGTATTTTTGATATTGACGATGCAGCGTTTCGCCGGCCCAGGGTGTTTCGCGTCCATAGCGGAAATGGGGAATCATCAGAATGGGAAAATTCATAAAGACAACCTCTGATCAAAATAAAGAAACCGCCTTCCCGAAAGGAAAAGGCGGTATACTTGCCTGAATATATTACACAGACTTGGTGGCGATTACATCAACGCCGGTGCCGCAAACGTCAGCGATCAGAACATCGCCGGCCTTGACGGGGGCCTGGAGGTGCAGATCGTCGATGGCGCGCATGCAAGCTTCGATCTTATCCTTGGGAATGGGGGAACGGGTCTTGCAGCTGACAGGCATAATGCTGCCTTCAACGGGAGCAACGGCAGTGATCATACGCAGGGGCTGAACGCACTCCTGGTGAGCATAGTTTTCGCCGCGCTTGCAGGTGTTGCCCTTAACGGAGATAACGGCGCCGTCTTCCAGAGTGACTTCCATGCGGCAGCCAACGGGACAGTTGATGCAGGTGATGATTTCAGTCTTTTGCAAGGAAGGATACCTCCTATAGTCATTATATTCCTACAATACCTATTTTACGCCCTTTCAGCCAATTTTACAATAGCTGAAGCAAATATTTTTATATTTTTATAGAGTCCGTCAAGGTCAGCATATTCATTTGCCTGATGCGCCAGATCTTCGTCATCGGGGAAGGCTGCGCCAAAGGCCACGCCTTCGGCCAAAGAGCGCGCATAGGTGCCGCCGCCGATGGCGATGCACTTGCGTTCAAGGCCGGTTTCTTCGTGATAAGCATCCAGCAGCGCCTGCACAAGCTCGCTGCTTTCGGGCACATAATGGGGCTCCTTGAGTCCGCCGACGGTCACTTCAACGCCGGGCAGCGCATCACGGATGTTTTTGATGAGCATGTCGGTATTGGTCATGATCGGATAACGGATATCAAGGGTTGCAAAGAGGCCTTCGTCGCTGATACGGATGATACCCATATTGCAGGTGAGCGGGCCGCTCATACCGTCACAAATCTTTACGCCAAGCGAACTGCCGTCGTATTCGAGGCCGACCTTATCGGCAAAGGTTTTGACAGCGCCCGTGGCGCCCAGCTCACGCAGAACAAGCAGCATTTCGCCAATGGCGTTGCGGGCGATCTCGGGGAAAGCGGCGTGACCGTTGATGCCGATGGCGGTCAGGATTACTTTTCCGTCTTTTTCTTTGGCAGTGACGTCAAGATTCAGCTTTTCGGCGATAGCAGCCACTTGGGCGACCGTGGCGGAATTGCCGGCGATCACAGCGGTGGCTTTGCCGGGAACGACATTGGGGCGTTCGCCGGTATTAAATTCGTAAATCTTCAGGCCGTCCGTGGCAGCGGGCGCTTTCAGCGCCAGATGGCACAAGCCCTTCTCGATGTTGATGACGGGATAAGAGGCGTCTGGGCTGAAGCCGGATTTGGGCATGGTGGCAACCTTGCGGTAGTGAGCAATATCTTCCCAGCCGCTTTCTTCGTCACAGCCGAGGATCAGGCGTACTTTACGCTTGAGCGGAATACCAGCCATCTGCACGGCCTTCATAGCATACAGCGCGGCAACAGCAGGGCCCTTGTCATCGTTGGTGCCGCGGCCGTACATGCGGCCGTTTTCGATGACTGCGCCGTAGGGTGGATACTTCCAGCCGTCGCCTTCGGGAACGACATCGAGATGCGCAAGGATAGCCAGTGCATCCTCGTCGTCGCCTTCGCCCAGATCGGCGTGTGCAATATAGCCGTCAAAGTTTTCTGTTTTGAAGCCCAGCCGTTGGCAATCTTCCAGCGCAACGTCCAGCATCTTACGCACGTCCGTGCCAAATGGAGCGCCGGGCTGGGGCGCAGATTTCACGCTGGGGATCATAATCCACTTTTTCAGCGTTTCAATCATTTCATCGCGCAGTGTGTCGTTGATCCGATTCATCTGTTCGGTCATGATTTCAGATCCTTTCTTATTCTTCGTTCATGGCAGCAGCCAAGCGCTTGATGGCTTCGTGCAGCATGCTGTGCGGACAGCCGAAATTCAAGCGAAGGAATCCGTCGCCCAGCGCGGGATCAAAGAATGTGCCGCCTGTAAAGACGACGTGGTGCTTTTTCGCCTTTGCGCTCAGCTCTTCCGTAGTGGACGCGTACGCACGCAGATCAATCCAGCAAAGACAAGTGGCTTCAATGGGTGTCAGGCGGGCTTTGGGCATCAGGCGGGGGATTTCGGTCTCGATGATTTTTTTGCTTTCTTCAAGATAAGAAAGCATACCGTCGAGCCAGTCGTCGCATTCGCTGTAGGCCTTCTGCGCGGCGGCAAGGGCGAAAATGTTGCCGCTGGTCACGCCGGCAGCATTGGCTTCGGCCTTCATTTTGCCAAGCAATTCGGCATTGCAGGAGAACGCCATGGCTTGCTGCAGGCCGGGGATGTTGAAGGTCTTGCTGGCGGAAGCCAGGCAGATAACGCATTTTTCGGCGCCGGGAATGCGCATGGCGGAAATGAACTCATTGGGCTTGAAAACGAAATCGGCATGGATTTCGTCCGAAATCAGCACGGCATCATAGCGGCTGCACAGATCGACCAGCTGCTTAAGTTCATCAAAGGACCATACGCGGCTGACAGGATTGTGCGGATTGCAGAAAAGAACGCATTTGGCGCCGTCCTTCAGCTCTTTTTCGATGGCTGCGTAATCAATGAAATACCGGGCGTTTTCATCCATGATCATAGGCGCCTTGGCGATCACGCGCTGGTTGGCCTCGATCGAAAAATGGAAAGGACCGTAAACGGGAGGCAGAATGACGACTTTTTCACCGGGATTTGTAAAGACGCGCACGGCCAGTTTAAGACCGGTCACGACGCAGGGCAACATCATGGTCTGTTCGGGGGAGATTTTTACATTGTGACGGCGATCCCAGAAGGCGCAGAAGGTTTCCTCATCCTTGGGATCGGGGCAGCTGTAGCCAAAACAAGGGTGCTGTGCGCGCTCCTGCAGCGCTTTGACGATGGGCTCGGCGCACTCAAAATCCCAGTCAGCGACCCACATGGCCAGATCTTCTTTGCCGCAATGCACGGGATCGTCCCATTTTTCACTGCGCGTACCGAAGCGGTCTACACCCTTGTCGAAGAAAGAAAAATCATACTTCATCATCAGTTCCTCCTTTGATGCAACGAATAATCCAATAACCGCCGCTCTTGTCGATGACGGTGACGTCCGGGAAAAGCGTTTGCAGGTATTTCTTGGCAGATTCCGCGCCCTGCTGCTTGCGGATGACAATATAAAGTGCGCTGCCCTCTTTGAGTCGCTGCTGAGCATCGGCAAACATCTGATAAATCACCTGTTTGCCTGCTCTGATCGGAGGATTGGTGATCACGCAGTCAAATTCGCCATCGATGGCGGCAAAGCCATCACTTTGCACAAATTCTCCGTCAATTTTGTACTGCGCGGCATTTGCTTTTGTTAAAGACAGCGCGCGTTCGTTCACGTCGGAAAAGACAATCTGCGCCTTGGGATTTTCAAGTCCGACGCAAATACCTACCGGGCCCCAGCCGCAGCCAAGATCGAGAATACGGCCGCTGAGCGTATCGGGCAGAGCATCCAGCAGAATGCGCGTACCGCTGTCCAGTTCACCGCGGGAAAACACGCCGGCGTCTGTTGTAAGCGTCAATTGATGGCCGCGATAGGTAAAGGATGCGGCAACCGGCCTGCTTTCGGAGGTGGGCTGCTGAGAATAATAATGATCGTTCATTCGTTTACGGGCTCCTTTTCGGTTTTGACGGCTTCAATCAGCTGTAATAATTCGTTGTCAGTCAGTTCGCGGTATTCGCCGGGCTGCAGGGATTCATCCAGCTTCAGCGGCCCGATGGTCAAGCGCTTGAGCTTGACAACCGTTCGCCCGCATGCGGCAAACATACGGCGAACCTGATGAAACTTTCCTTCGCACACCCATACTTTGGCTACGGCGGCTGTGTTGCCGGAACGTACGATTTCCAGCTTTGCAGGCAATGCGGTAAAATCGGACAGCTGCAAACCGTTTTTGAAAGCGGCAATATCTTTTTCGGAAAGAGGGCCGTCCACTTCAGCTTCGTAGCACTTCCATACTTCGCGTTTGGGCGAAAGCAGGCGGTGCGCCAGCTCGCCGTCCGTCGTCAACAGCAAAAAGCCTGATGTGTCCTTATCAAGCCTTCCTACGGGCATGCAGCCGCAGCTGCGGTAAACATCCGGCAGAAGGTCTAAAACGGTGGGTTGCTTCGCATCACGTGCGGCTGTCAATATACCGCAGGGTTTATGAAGCATGACGTGACGCGTGATCCTGGCATCCACATCTTTTCCGTCTACCTGCAGCAGCGTACCGGGCTTGATGTGCACTGAAGGATCTTTTGTGCATTTTCCGTTGAGTGAGACGCGCCCGGAGCGGATCAGCTGCTGTACATCTTTTCTGCTTCCGTAAGACAGGGTTGTAAGCAATCGATCAAGACGCAGAGATGCGTCGGCGGCGATAGAATTATTCATGGCGGATCACCATAGCGGCAATATTGTGGAGTTTGCGAAAAGGAAGAAGGGGGAGATAGAGAACAAGGAAAAGGGCGGCTGACAAATACAGGGTGTTATCGGACACAATACCTGCGCTCAGATAGGCGTAAAGCAGCTGAACGTCATTCATGGCTTTGCCGCTCAGCAGAGGGTATAGCTGCATCATAGGCGGAATCAGCGGAACAATAATAGCGGGCAGCAGCATCAGGAGGTGCAGGATTGAATTGATAAACCGCGCCGTGCGGGTTCTTCTGCGGATGATGCGCGCTCTGCGAAGGGATTTTCTGAAGGAGAGATTGACAGTCTGCGCGACATCAAAGCAATTGCCACGCCGCCAGCCATATAAAAAGGCGACAAAGGAAAGCGCGAGATAAGCAAAGAATACGCCGGTGCCTATCAGTACCTGTGTTGCGTTAGTTGCGCCTTTGGCAATGAAAGCACCGATCTGTGTAAAGTCAAAAGTGAAAGTGGTTGCGGGAAGGACAAAAATATATTGGTAGAATCGATACGTGCCGCCAGCGAAGGGGAGAAGCCAAAGGGCGCCTGTCATGATTCGCCAGAAAGCGGCGGGCAGCAGACGGAAGAAGGGCTTCATTTTCGGTGCGGAAGGCGCCAAAGAAAGAGTCAGACGGTGCGCAACAAAAAAGCGATATGTGATCAAAAGAATGAGCGAGGGGACAAGAACAGCAAGTGCGTGTAAACCAAGATGCGTAACGGCCAGCTTAGCGCCATAAAAGAAGACAAGCCACATAAGCGCTTGGCTTAAGCAAAGCAACAGTGATGAAAAAAACGACTGCCGGTAACAGCGCAGCGCAGCTTTGTGGTAGCTGACGGATTTTTTCATAAAAGCGAAATGATCTCCTCTCGGAAAATGTATAGCGATATTATAATTAATAATGTAGAAAAAAGCAATCAAAATGAATGGAGGAACAAAGAATCATCACCAGATGTTGATAAAATAAAAAAATTCACCACAAATTCTGCTAAAAATGTTGAAAATAGTATTGACAAACGCAGAAAAATTTCGTATGATAACAGATGCATCAATAGACTCCGCTAGCCCCGGAAACTATTGAACACCGACAAAGCATGCTGACCATCATGCGGAGTCAACAATAATGTTTTGATTTTGTCAAGGAGGAACGAACTTGAATACCACCTTTATGGCAAATGCGCAAAATGTCGAGCGCAAGTGGTATGTCGTTGATGCTGACGGCATGGTGCTCGGTCGTCTGGCCAGCCAGGTAGCCAATATTCTGCGCGGCAAGACCAAGCCCATCTACACCCCCCATGTTGATACCGGCGATTACGTGATCATCATTAACGCCGATAAGGCCATTCTGTCCGGCAAAGTCGGAGGCCAAGCGGT
>JAZQXQ010000206.1:0-9958 GCA_045632965.1 Clostridia bacterium | reverse complement strand
AAGAGAATCGAGTACAAGCCCATGCTGGACCATGACTACTCCAAGGAAGGCCCCAGCATGCAGGAAGTGTATCCCGGACACTTTGTATACTGCAACACGGAAGAGCTTGAGAAGTACCGTCAGGAGTATGAAAACACGCAGAAATGAGAAAGTTTCGTAAGTATTTCATCACCATGACGGCGGGCCTTGTGGCTGTTTTCGGCATCAGCTGGGCAAAGGATATCTTTGCCCAGACGCAGCCGGAAACCATCTATCACATACTATGCGATGTGTTTTTTGCCGTCGGCACGGTGCTGTGCTGCTTCGGTCTGCTGATCTTCTCGGCCAATGAGGGAACTTTTGAAATGCTGGTATACGGCCTGAGTTCCTTCGTGGATCTTTTCCGTACGGAAAGCAAAAAGAAATACGCCACTTTTTACGATTACCGGGAAAGCAGGGCGGACAGGAAAGTGCCGTTTGGTTTCTTTCTGGTCTGCGGCCTGATCTTCATTGCGGTTTCCCTGGTATTCTATGCACTCTGCTCCTGATGGGGCAGGGTGTTTTTCTTTGCTGCGGCAGGCAGACGATGGTTGACAAAGTTTTCCTGAAGGAGTATAATTATTTTTTGTGAGGGAGTAGCGAGCGTGCGCAGCACGTAGCAAGTCAACATGCTGGCCGAAAGGCCTGGCTTGCTTTCAATCGCGAGACTCATGTATAACTTTTGAGCTATACATGGAGTCATCTGCCCTTTTGACGTCCAAGTATGGCTGCATACTTGGCTTTTTTGTTTGGAGGGAACAGAAATGCAACTGGGATTCAGCTTCTTCTTTACCAATATTCTGCTGGGCGTAGGTCTGGCGATGGACGCTTTCTCGGTATCGCTGGCCAACGGTCTGCATGAACCCAATATAAAAACGCGCAAAATGTGCGGCGTTGCCGGTGTGTTTGCGCTTTTCCAGGCGGCTATGCCTATGATCGGCTGGATTTGCGTGCACACGATCGTGCAGTATTTTCAGTCCTTTGAAAAGCTGATTCCCTGGATTGCGCTGATTTTGCTGTGCTACATCGGCGGCAAGATGCTCTATGACAGCCTGAAGGGGGAAGAAGAAAACGAGGAGCATCCCGGCGTTGGTCTGGGCGCGCTGATGGTGCAGGGCGTGGCGACGTCGATCGATGCGCTGAGCGTAGGCTTCACCATTGCCGAATACGGTCTGGCGGAAGCGCTGCTGGCGGTGACGCTGATTGCGGCGGTGACGTTCGTCATTTGCCTGGGCGGCTTGTTCATTGGCCGCAAGGCAGGCACCAAGCTGGCGGGCAAGGCCGGTATCCTGGGCGGCGGTATTCTCATTTTCATTGGCCTTGAGATTTTTATCACCAGTTTCTTCTAATAAAATAAGAAATGCCGGAGAGTAAGTGCTCTCCGGCATTTTTTATTCTTCCTTGATGACGTATTTTCGTGTGCGCCAGTTGCCTTTGTAGTAGTAGACAAGGCCGATGAAGAAGGGGGTAAAGCCGGCCAGCGCGTCGCCCAGCCAGAAGCCGAGGTATTTCATATCCAGCACCAAACCCAGCAGCACGGCGAGGCCGATGCGCATGATCATGCCGTCGAGGATGGCGGTGGCGAAGTTGACGCGGTAGTTGCCGCTGCCGTTGAGAAGCGAGTTCATTGCTGCGCGGAAAGCGCTGCCGAAGAACAAAAGCACCGCGATGGGCAGGAATTCCATACATACGGCCATGACGTCGGCTTCGTCAGTGAAAATGCCAAATACAGCCTCGGGGAAACTGACGGTGACGATGGACATGATGATGGATACGGTGACCGTCATGAGGAAGGAAGTAAGCATGATTTTGGGCACGCGGTCGTATTTCTGCGCGCCGATGTTTTGTCCCACCATCGAGGAGCCGGCGGTGTTGACAGAGTTGGAAATGAGATTGGTGATGGAGGAGAATTTGTTGACGATGCCGGCCACGGCGGAAACGACCACGCCGTAGGAGTTGATCCAGGAGTTGACAAAGAGCTTGGAGAACTGGATGGCGGCGCTCTTGATGGCCATGGGCACGCCGAGCTTGGTGAGCTTGAGCAGCATATCCTTGTCGATATGCGTGAAATCCTTCCATTCAATATCAAAGCCCAGATGATCGCGCTTTTTCCACAGGAAGACAGCGCAGCAGATGAAGCTGAAGCCCTGGCTGATGATGGTGGCCAGCGCCGCGCCGGCTGCGCCCATCTTCAGCGGGAAAACGAACAAAAGGTCAAGCAGGATATTCATGACTGCAGCGATGGAGATAAAAATGAAGGGGTGTTTGCTGTCGCCGATGCCGCGCAGCACGGCGCTGACGATGTTGTAGCCGTAGACGAAGATCAGGCCGATGGCGGAAACGGTGGTGTAGCCGAGCGCCTCGCTGAAGGATTCGGCGGGCGTGCGCATCAGCTGCAGAATGGGCGTGCGCAAAAGCAGGCATATAATGCTCAGCACGGCCGCGCAGCCAAAGAGAAAGGTGAACATGGTGCCGATGAAGGTGCCCACTTTCTTTTCCTGCCGGGCGCCGATGTACTGGGCGATAATCACCTGCCCGGCGCTGGAAAAGCCCATGGCGATGAAGGTGAGAAAATGCGACACGTCGCCGCCAATTGAAACGCCGGACAAGCCCACCTTGCCCAGCGCCTGGCCGACGATGATCATATCCACCATGTTATAGACCACCTGCAGCAGATTGCTGAAAAACAGGGGAGTGGAAAATTTGAGCAGATGCTTGGAAACGCTGCCCTGCGTGAAATCGGCGGAGAATTTGCGGCTTTGGCTCATTTTGCGACCTCCGGAATCATTCTACATATTATATATATTATAACAAAAAAGGCCGCCTCTTGCAAAGCGGCCGATTGTCGTAATTATGTATTAAATGAGAGACAGCGCAAGGAAGATCACGCAGCAGATGATATCTGCCAAAAGGATGCACACGTCCTTTTCTTCATCTTCGAGATCCTCAAAGCTGACGATTTCCTCATCGGTATAGTCGATCATGTCGCCGTAGCGGATGGCGGGCTTCTTGCTGGGGTTGACGCGCTTCATCATGAACTTGGGCAATCTCACGCCGTCAAGGCGAAGATAGGCAATCCACGCCAGCACGGCAAAGAAAATGCCAAAGAACACGAAGGCGAAGGCGCTGATATCGCGCAGCGGATCCTTGATGAAATGCTCAATGAGCAGCGCAGCGGTCAGAGAGAGAATAAAACGCGTAAAAGTCATATAAATGAAGGGACGGATCATATGTCTTTCGAGACGGAATTTTTTCATGCTTTGCAGCCTCCTCATTCATACTATACAGGAAATGTATGCAAAAAGCAATAATTATGCAATTATTTATGAAAAAATGAATGCGAAACGCGAAAAAGATGCAATTTGTGTACAATATTGGCTCTGAAACAACAAAAAAATGTTTCTATAATGTATTTTGATTGCATTTTACTTGACTAAAGTGAAAATGCCGTGTATAATGCCAACATCAGTAAACGGAAACGGTTTTCCGTCTCGTTTAAAAAACGCAAGGAGGTTCGCGTTATGAAGAAGTTTGTATCCCTTATGCTCGCTCTCGTTCTCGTTCTGAGCCTGGCTTCCGTTGCCAGCGCCGATGAGATCAAGGACCTGCGCACCTATGAAACCCAGGCCCGTGAAATGGAAACCATGAACATCCATTATTCTCAGGCCGCGGCTGACCTGAACGTGCTGGTTAACTGCATCGACGGTCTGCTGACCAACGACGCTTCCGGCAACCTGGTTGCCAATGCTGCTAAGGAATGGTCCTCTCCCGATGGTGGCCAGACCTGGGTCTTCGTTCTGAACGATGGCATGAAGTGGGTTGACGTGAACGGCAATGTGAAGGCCGACGTCGTCGCCGCTGACTGGGTCACCGGTCTTGAGTGGGTTATGAACTACGCCAAGAACGATGCCTACAACACCTCGATGCCCGGCGAAATGATCGTTGGCGCGATGGACTACTACAACTACACCAAGCAGGTTGCTGAAGAACAGGGCGTTGAAGCTGCTCAGGCTCTGGGTACTGAAAAGTTCCTGGAAATGGTCGGCATCGAAACTCCCGATGACAAGACCATCATCTACAAGCTGGTTGACAAGCTGGCTTACTTCCCCACCGTGGCCACCTACAACTGCCTCTATCCTCTGGCTGCCGGCCTGATCGAGGAAATCGGCGTTGAAGGCTACCGCGCTGTCACCAACGAGCAGCTGTGGTACTCCGGCCCCTACACCATGACCTACTACGTATATCAGAACGAAAAGGTTCTGACCGCCAACCCCAACTACTGGAACAAGGAAGCTAAGGTGTTCGACTCTGTCACCATCAAGATGGTTGAAGACGGCAACCAGGCTTACAACATGTTCATCGCCGGCGAACTGGACAACATCTCCCTGCCCGCCGCTCAGCTGTCCTCTATCTACGAGAATCCCTCCAACGAGTGGTATCCCTACCTGTCCGAAGCTCGTCCCACCAAGTATTCCTACCAGATGCACCTGGTTTACGACGTGAAGAATCCCGACGGCACCCCCAACGAAAACTGGAACAAGGCCGTTGCTAACGAAGCCTTCCGTCAGAGCTGGTACTATGGCCTGGATCTGACCGATTACCTGGCCCGCACCAACGCCATCAATCCTCTCAGCTGCCAGAACTACACCTACACCGGTAAGGGCGTTGCCACCAACTCCGCCGGCGTTGACTACGCTGATCTGGTACTGGCCGAACTGGGCCTGACCTACGAAGCCGACACCTACAGCCGCGTTGACGCTGAAAAGGCTGCTGCTCTGAAGAAGCAGGCCATGGAAGAACTGTCCGCTCAGGGCGTCACCTTCCCCGTGGAAATCCCCTACTACATCTCCGGTAGCTCTCAGACCGCTAAGGACAGCGCCGACACTCTGGCTCAGATCTTCTCTGACTGCCTGGGCGACGACTATGTCAAGCTGAACATCCTGACCTACGTTTCCTCTCTGGCCAATGAAGTACGCAAGCCGCAGCTGTGCGCTCTGTACATCAATGGTTGGGGCGCTGACTTCGGCGATCCCGTCAACTTCCTGGGTCAGGAAACCTACAATGATGACGCTGCTTACTACTCCAACAACTACTCCATGATCAACAAGGCTACCGATGAGAAGCTGACTGCTGATTATGCTGAGTTCACCAAGCTGGTTAACGAAGCCAAGGCCATCACCGGCGATCTGGACGCTCGCTATGCTGCCTTCGCCAAGGCCGAAGCCTACTTCGTAACCAAGTGCTTCACCATCCCCTGCTCTGTTGAAGTATCCTGGCAGATGACCTGCATCAACCCCTATTCTCAGGTTTACAGCGCTTACGGCATCCAGACCTACCGCTATGTGAACTGGGAAACCAACGATGCGATCTACACCACCGCTGAGATCGCTGATCTGGCCAAGTAAGTCATAAACAAAAGAAACCCAATGGGCTTTAGAGCCTGAAACGCTCTGGGGCGGCCTCCCTTTGGGGGTCGCCTCAGAGTCTTACATTAAAGATTTATTCCTGGATGGAGGGTTAAGCGATGATGGCAAAATATATTGTCAAGCGCCTGCTGCAATCGCTGATTACCATTTTGTTGGTAACATCGGTCGTTTTTCTGCTGCTGACTTTGATGCCTACTGATTACTTCTTTACCGAGGATGATTTGATCAAGCTGACGGAAGAGCAGAAGGAAGAACGTCTTGAAGCAGCCGGTTTGCTGGATCCTCCGCTCGTACAGCTGGGCAATTTCCTCAAGAGGCTGATCATTGACGGCGATCTGGGCGTCAGCCGTCGACTGGAAAAGAACAAGCCTGTTGTCAAGGTAATCAGCTCCAAGTTTGAGGTCTCCATGCGTATCGGTCTTACAGCGCTTGGCATTGCGCTGGCGATCGGCGTGGTTATCGGTATTCTGCAGGCCCGTTTCAAGGGCGGCTGGCTTGACCGTATCGGCACGGGCTACACCGTGTTTATCAATGCCGTACCTTCGCTGGTATCCTACTCATTGATACTGGCATTTGGCTCACGCGTACTGGGATTGCCTTCCCTGTACTCTGCGCGTAAGCCGGAAATCTCCTCAGTGCTGCCCATCATCTGTCTGTCGCTTGGCTCCATTGCCAGTTACATGCTGTGGATGCGCCGCTATATGGTGGATGAACTGAACAAAGATTATATCCGTCTGGCGAAACTGAAGGGCCTGAGCACCACGCGCGTGATGTTCAAGCACGTAATGCGCAATGCTTTCGTTCCGCTTGCGCAGTACCTGCCCTACAATATCCTTTTGACCGTCGGCGGTTCGCTGCTGGTGGAGAGCTTCTTCTCCGTGCCCGGCATGGGTAAGATTCTCACCAACGCTATTTCTCGTTATGATATCAACGTAGTTATGGGCTGTACGCTTTTGTACGCGTCGCTGGGTATCCTGGGCGTGTTCCTGGGCGACCTGCTGATGGGCGTGTTCGATCCGCGCATCAGACTGACCGGTAAGGGGGAGAGCCGCTGATGAAAAAGATTGTCAATCTGAATATTGACCACAGCGCAGTCGATACGACTGAGCATAAGTATCACCGCGGCCGCGTGCATGTGCACTCCCGCTCCATGATGCCTGAAAAGCAGCTGTTCTCCATCGCCGAATACAAGGCGCAGGAGGCTGAGCGCATCGGTTACAGCGAATATTCCTACTGGAAGAGCGTTATGCGCAACTTCCTGAAGAACAAGGGCGCTGTGATCATGTCCGTTGCGTTCATTCTGCTGTTCATCTTTACCTTCGTTGCCGCTGCGATCGGCAAATACGATGTGTATAATCTGCGCATCGAAAACGACCTGATGTTCACCCGTCCCAACGGCGAATTCTGGTTTGGTACGGATAACCTGGGCCGCGACTACTGGAGCCAGGTATGGCACGCCACCCGCACGTCCATCGTGCTGGCCGTGTCCGTATCTATGGGTACCATTTTTGTGGGCGTTGTGCTGGGCCTGCTGTGGGGCTATGTGCGTAAGATCGACCGCCTGATGACGGAAATCTATAACTTGATCGGCAACATTCCCACCATCATCTACATGACGCTGATCGCGCTGATGATCGGTAAATCCACCTTCATCATGGGCGTTACCATGATCGCCTTCAACTGGCTGGGCACTGCGCGCAATGTGCGTAACCTGGTATTCATGTACCGTGACCGCGAGTACAACCTCGCGTCCCGCTGCCTGGGCACCAGCCTTGGCCGCATCCTGTGGAAGAACATCTTCCCCTATCTGATCAGCGTTATCATCCTGCGTCTGGCGCTGTCTATCCCCAGCACCATCGCTTATGAAACCACGCTGACGTATCTGGGCCTGATGGAAATCACGCTGCCCTCTCTGGGCATCCTGCTGCGCAATGCCCGCAGCTATTTCCTCGACTATCCCTATCTGCTTGTTTTCCCCGCGGCTATCGTGTCTTTGATCACCATTACCTTCTATCTGGTGGGTAATGCCTTCTCTGACGCCTGCGACCCGCGCAATCACGTGTAAAGGAGGGGCCGGCTCATGAATGAGAATGAAAGAACAATTCAGGGCATAGAGGAATTTGATACCATAAACGGCGTCAGTTTCTTGGCCCATGCCGAAAACACGCTTTCCAGCCAGCCCATCCTGTCTGCTCAGGATGTGGAAGTGCAGTTCACCCTGCGCGGCAAAAAGTTGACCGCCATCCGCAAGTGCTCGCTGACGCTGTTTGAAGGCGAGACGCTGGCGATCGTGGGTGAATCCGGCTCCGGTAAGTCGGTATTTACCAAGTGCTTTGTCGGTATGCTGGATAAGAACGGCTCCGTCACCGGCGGCTCCATCATGTATGACGGCGTTGACCTGGCCAAGTACACCACCGAAAAGCAGTGGCGCACCATCCGCGGCAAGAAGATTGCCATGGTAACGCAGGACCCCATGACCAGCCTGAACCCGCTGAAAACCGTTGGTAAGCAGATTCAGGAAGCGATTGAGCTCAATCAGGGTCTGCGCGGAAAGGCCGCCAAGGCGGAAGCCATCCGTATGCTGGAAGCCGTTGGCATTCCCAATCCCGAGCGCCGTTACAAGCAGTATCCGCATGAATTCTCCGGCGGTATGCGTCAGCGCGTGGTTATCGCCATCGCCGTTGCCTGCCGTCCGCAGATCCTCATTTGCGACGAACCCACCACCGCGCTTGACGTAACCATTCAGGCGCAGATTCTGGAGCTGATCCGTAAGCTGCAGAAGGAACTGGGCATGACCATCATCTACATCACCCACGACCTGGGCGTTGTAGCCAACGTAGCCGACCGTGTGGCTGTTATGTACGCCGGTCAGATCGTTGAAATCGGTATGGCAAACGAGATCTTCTTCGATCCGTGGCATCCCTATACCTGGGCGCTGCTCAGCGCTCTGCCTCAGCTGGGCATCAAGGGCGAAAAGCTGCCCGCCATCGACGGTACCCCTCCCAACCTGTTCAACAAGGTTGTGGGCGACGCCTTCGCGCCCCGCAATCACCAGGCGCTGAACATCGACTTCCTCGAAGAGCCCCCGCTCTTTGACGTGACGCCCACCCATCAGGTAAAGACCTGGATGATGGACCCGCGCGCGCCGCAGATTGATCAGCCCGATACCATCCGCCGCCTGAACAACCGCAGCCTCAACATTGATACCAGCTCCATCAAGCTGGATCATCCCCATCTGCATGCGGACCGCGAGCCTTTGATCGAGGTGAAGGATCTGCAGGTCAGCTTCGGCAACGGCAAGAAGAAGTTTGTGGCGGTTGACGATGTCAACTTCACCATCTACCGCGGCGAGACCTTCTCGCTGGTGGGTGAGTCCGGCTCCGGTAAGACGACCATCGGCCGTGCGATTGTGCGCATCAATCCCACCACCAAGGGTGATATCCTCTTCAAGGGCAAGAAGATCAACGGCAAGATCAGCAAGGAGCTGGATACCGAAGTGATCCGCAGCTGCCAGATGATCTTCCAGGATCCCATGGCTTCCCTGAACGAACGTGCGAAGGTTGACTACATCGTATCCGAAGGTATCATCAACCATCACATGTACGAAAACAACGAGGAGCGCAGCGAAAAGGTGCAGAAGGCTCTGGAAGAAGTAGGCCTGCTGCCCGAGTTCTCCAGCCGCTTCCCGCATGAATTCTCCGGCGGCCAGCGTCAGCGCATCGGCATTGCTCGCAGCCTGATCATGGAGCCCGAATTCATCGTGGCTGACGAGCCCATCTCCGCGCTGGACGTTTCCATCCGCGCGCAGGTGCTCAACCTTCTGAATGATCTGAAGAAAAAGCGCGGCCTGACCTACCTCTTCATCGCGCACGATCTGTCTGTCGTTCGTTTCATCTCCGACCGTATTGCCGTTATCCACAAGGGCAAGATCGTCGAATTGGCCGAGGCAGAAGAGCTCTTCCGTCATCCGCTGCATCCCTATACCAAAGCACTGCTTTCTGCCGTGCCCAATCCCAATCCCTATCTTGAGCGCACCAAGAAGCTGCTGGTATACGATCCCGCCTGTCATGATTACAGCACCGATAAGCCCATCTGGTGCGAAATCCTGCCGGATCACTTTGTATACGGCAACCAGAAGGAACTGGCCGGATATCAGGAAGAAATCAATAAGATGGATGCTGAAAAGGCGCAGGAAAACGAATAAAACAAATATGAAGCGGCGAAGTGATTCGCCGCTTTTTTTATTTGTAAAGATATGGTATACTGATATTTAGTTTGAACACTATGAAGCTGTGTGAGGGATCGCATGAAGAAACTGCTGTTTTATCTTAAGGGCTATTATAAGGAAAGCATCCTTGGCCCGCTGTTCAAATTGCTGGAAGCGTCGCTGGAATTGACCGTGCCGCTGGTGGTGGCTGCCATCATCGACACGGGCATTGGTAACGGTGACCGCGGCTATGTGGTGAAAATGAGCCTTGTGCTGGGGGCGCGGGGCCTGAGTGGCCTGATTTTTT
>JAZQXQ010000205.1:0-2118 GCA_045632965.1 Clostridia bacterium | reverse complement strand
AAATGGCGCATTTCACCGCCAACAAGCCCGTATTGCTCATGATGGGCGGTTCCCTTGGCGCACAGAGCGTCAATGCTGCCCTTCGCAAAGCCCTGCCCCGCCTACTTGATTCTCTCCAGGTCTTCCACATCTGCGGCAAGGGCAATCTGGACGAATCTCTTAACAACCTGCCCGGCTATCATCAAGTAGAGTTCATGAGCGAGGATCTCCCCCATGCCCTCGCCTGCGCCGATTATATTCTCTCCCGCGCCGGCGCCAATGCCCTGTGCGAATTCCAGGCGCTGGGCAAGCCCATGCTGCTGGTTCCCTATCCCATGGGCGCCAGCCGCGGCGACCAGGTGCTCAACGCCCGCTCCTTTGAAAAGCGCGGTCTGGCCAAGGTTCTGCCGCAGGATCAGATGACCGAGGACACCCTCGCGGATGAGATTTTCGACCTGATTAAAAATGCCGATCAGTATCGCAAGGCGCTGCATGACGCGCCGCCCGCCGACGGCACCCAGGCCGTTCTCAAGCTGATCGAAGAAATTCAGAAGAAATAATACCGGAGGAAACCGCCCATGAAATGCGCGCTTCACGAAAAAGGCTGCGGCGGCTGCGAAAAACTGCATAAGATGTACGGCGACGTGCTGCGCGAAAAGGAAGCGGCGTTCAAAGCGCTCTTCCCCGATTGCGAAAGCATCGTGGGCGCGGAGAATCCCTGCTATTACCGCAACAAGGTGCTGCGCTCCTTCGCCAACGGCCGCGACAGCCTGTACGCGGGCTTTTACCGCGCCGGCACGCACCAGATTCTCTCCGTCAAGCGCTGTCTGATGGAGGACAAACGTCTGGGCCAGATCGCCGATATCGCCGTAGAATTGCTGAGCGAAATGGGGCTCGCCGCCTACCGCGAGGATTTCGGCAAAGGCGTTTTGCGCCACATGCAGCTGCGCCGCGCGCACGAAAGCGGTCAAGTGCTCGTCACCATCGTCACCGGCTCGAGTGATTTCCCCGGCGGTGAAGAATTTGCGCACAAGCTCATGGAAAAGTGTCCCGAAATCCGCGGCGTCACGCACTCGATCAACAATCGCCGCTCCAGCGCCGTGATGGGCTTTAAGCATCGCGTGCTCGCCGGCCGCGACGAAATCTGGGATACGCTGTGCGGCCTCAAGGTCTGCCTCACCTCGCGCACCTTCTATCAGATCAACAGCGCGCAGGCCGAAAAGCTGTACCGCCGCGCCATCGAATGGGCGCAATTGACCAAGGAAGATCACGTGCTTGACGCCTACTGCGGCGTGGGTCTCATCGGCCAATTGGCCGCCAAAGAGGCCGGCCATGTAACAGGCGTTGAAATCGTCAAGCCCAGCGTGGAGTGCGCCCGCGCCTCCGCCCGTGTCAACCGCATCGACAACATCGATTTCATCTGCGCCGATGCGCCCAAAGCGCTGGACGGCGGCAATGTGAAGCCCTCCGTCGTGCTGGTCGATCCGCCGCGCGCCGGCTGCGACAAGGTTTTCCTGCAGTCCGTCGTGCACGCCGCTCCCCGCGCCATCGTCTACATCTCCTGTAATCCCGAAACGCTGCGCCGCGACGTGGATATCCTCAGCAAGCGCGGCTATGTGCTTGAGCGCGTGCAGCCATACGACCTGTTCCCCTACACGATGCACACCGAAGCCGTGGCGCTTTTGCGCAGAAAGTAATCTATGCCAAACATTGACCGCATCAAACGCATGGAAAATGCGCTCAACACCGCATCCGCCGCCGTCAACCAGCTCAGCGAAGCCGCCGCTGCCTACGCCGATGCGCAGGAAAAGCTCGCCGCCTTAACCGCCTATTACGGCAGCGAAGATTGGCTGAGCGATCTCGCCGACGACGAAATGGGCCTTCTGCCTGCCGATCTGCACCGCGGCGTGCTGTCCGAGGACGCCGTGTACGATCTTCTGTGCGACAACGACGCGCTCCTTTCCATGCTGCGCGAAATCCTTGACAATCAAAAAACAGCGCCAGATCACATCTGACGCTGCTTTTTTATCAAGCTTTACAGCGTAAAGCCGCCGTCCACCACCAGCGTCTGGCCGGTGATGAAGGAAGCCTTGTCGCTCAGCAAAAACTCCGCCGCCTGCGCGATATCCTCGCAGGTGG